>JALZBE010000311.1 GCA_030947665.1 Vulcanimicrobiota bacterium
GTCGACGCGTCGACGCGTCGACGGGCAGCAGTGGGGCGAGCGGGATTCGGTGATGAAGCCGGCGTGGTGAAGCTTCCGCGCATCCTCGTCACGGCGTCGCGCGACGACGGAGCCTCGGAGTACCTCGCGGCGTTGCGCGATGCCGGCGCGGCGCCGCTGCGCATCGTCCCGGGCGACGCTGCGCGTCCCGCGCTCGACGAGGCCGCCGGTGTCGTGGTGACCGGCGGCATCGACGTGGATCCCTCGGCATACCGAGCGCCCGCGTCGGAATACGTGACCGAGACGGAGCCCGAGCGCGACGTCTTCGAGATCGACGTGCTGCACGCGGCGCGTGAACGCGGGCTGCCGGTGTTGTGCGTGTGCCGCGGCCTGCAGATCGCGAACGTCGCGTTCGGCGGCACGCTGATCGCCGACGTCGCGCACCATCTCGCTGACGCGGCGGCGCTGCCGCACGACGTGGGCGAACCGGGGCAGCACGGCGGCTGGAGCATCGTGCCCAAACACGTCGTGGACATTGAACCGGACAGTTTGCTGGCGCGCATCGCCGGCGCGAAGCGGCTCGTGACGAACGCTGCACACCACCAGGCCGTCGACCGCTGCGCGGACGACTTGCGCATCGTCGGGCGCACGGCCGACGGCATCGTCGAAGCGTTGGAAGCGCGCTTCGACACGCCATTCTGGCTCGCGGTCCAATGGCACCCGGAATCGACGTTCGCAACGGACGCCGCCAGCCGCGCGATCTTCACGTCGTTCGTCGACGCCGCACGCTGACGGCGGCTGGCTACAACCCCGTTACGCGCTGGATCGCGAGCGAGGAGAGTGCCACGGCGATCCACAGGAGGAAGCCGAGTGCGAGCGGGCGTGCGCCGGCGCGCAGCAGGCGCGCGAGCTCGGTCTGCAAGCCGATCGCCGCGAGTGCGACGCTGATCAGGCAGATCGCGACGGCCCCGATGCCGGCGTGCCAGGCGGCGGGGATGATGCCCGTGCTGTTCACGAGCGCCGCGACGAGAAACCACAGGATGAACCACGGCACGATGCGGCGCCACGGGACGTGTTTGCCCTCGCCGCGTTTTTCGCGTGCGCGCCACAGTGCGATCGCCGCGACGATCGGCAGGATCAGCGTCGCGCGCGTCAGCTTCACGATCGTCGCGTGGTCGCCGGCCTCTCGTCCGTAGGCGAAGCCCGCGGCGACGACGGACGACGTGTCGTTGATCGCCGTACCGGCCCACAGCCCGAACGCGTCTTGCGACAACTGCAGCGCGTGCCCGATCGGCGGGAACACCAGCACGGCGACGACGTTGTAGAAAAACACCGTTGCGATCGCAAGCGCGATCTCGGCCTCCTCCGGCTCGATCACCGACGACACCGCGGCGATGGCGGATGCGCCGCAGATCGCCGTGCCGACGCCGACGAGCAGGCGCAGCGTGCCGCCGATGCGCAGCAGTCGGCCGAGCACCGGCGCGAGGATCAGCGCAATGGCGATCGTTCCCAGCGTGACGGGCAGCGTGCCGAGCCCCGTGCGCGCGACGACCGCGAGCGACAGGCCGAAACCGGACACGACGATCGCTGCCTGCAGCACCGTGCGCGCGGAGAACGCGATGCCGGGCTTCCAGGCTGCCGGCAGCGGCGCGAACGCGCGGATCACGACGCCGAGCACGATCGCAAACACCGGCGCGCCGACGAGCGGGGCGAAGTGCGAGCAGAGCACGGCGACCGCCGCGACCACTGCGGCGACGACGATCCCCGGAAGCAGCACGCTACGGCGCTGCGGGTTCCGCGGTCACCTCGTGCGCGTCCGGCGCACCGATCCCGTGCTGCAGATACGAGCGCGACAATTTCGCGTACTCGGGACCGCCGTGCTCGACCCACTGCACCGCCGCGCCGACGAGCTGCTTCTTGACGACGGCCGGCGCGCCCGCGACGAGGACGCGCGGCGGGATCTGCGCGTTTGCCGCAACGACCGAACCAGCCGCGACGAGGCTCTGCTCGCCGATCACCGCGTCGTTGAGGATGACCGCGTTCGAGCCGATCAGCGAGCCGCGCCCGATGCGGCAGTCTTCCATCACGGCGCAGTGCCCGATCGTGACGTCGTCTTCGATGATCGTTGTGGAGCCTTCGCTGACGTGCACGACCGCGTTGTCTTGCACGTTCGCGCGCTTGCCGATGCGGATCGGCCCGTTGTCGGCGCGGATGACGGTGCCGAACCAGATCGACGCCTCGTCGCCGACCTCGACGTCCCCGATCAGCACAGCGGTCGGCGCGATGAATGCGGAGGCGGCGACGTTCGGGCGCTTGCCGCGGTACTCGATGATCATGCGCTGAGAAACCTCACGAAAGACGAGGGCGGACCCGGCGCAGCCCGAACGCGAAGGGTGCGCCGGAGGCGCACTCACTTGAGCGAACACCGTCATCGTACCCCTCTACGTGGGACGAAGGTCGTCCCCCGCCCCAAACCCGGCGATCCCGACTACACCGACGTGAACTATCGCTACGCCGGGCAGACCGGCCACATCCACGAAGTCGTCGAGATCGGCGGGCGCGAGCTCGCGAAAGTCGGTTTCGACGACCGCAAGATCGTCTATTACTACCTCGCCGACCTCGACCGCGAAGAGGCCGCGCCCAAACGCACGTTCCACGACCTGCCCGAGGAGAAGACCTAGTGCTCACCGCCGCCGCTCCGCCGCTCCCGGTTCCCGTCTACTCGGGCTTCGATTATGTCACCGTCGACGCGCAGCGCCGGCGCGTTTACGCGGCCCACGGAGGGTCGAATAGGCTATTGATCGTGGATGCGGACACCGTCAAGATCGTCGGCCAAGTCCGCGTCGGGCAGGTGCGCGGCGTCGCGGTCGATCCGGTGACGGGTCACGTGTTCACGGGTAGCGCGGGCGGCGAGGTCACCGAAGTCGATCCCGTGGCGCTCAAAGTCGTCAACAACGTCGACGTTGGCGGCTCCGTCGACGCGATCGCGTACGATCCGTCCAACGGGCGCATTTACGCCGACGAAGACGACGGCGCGCGCGTGTGGGTGGTCGATGCGAAGACGTTCAAGGTCGTCAAGACGATCGCGATCCCCGGGCACAAGCCCGAATACCTGGCGATCAATCCGAAGACGCACGAAGTGTACCAGAACATCGACTCGGATTCAGAGATCGCGGTCATCGATCCGACGACGATGACGGTCAGCCGCACGATCCCGACGCCCGAGATCAAGCACAATCACCCGCTGCAGTACGATCCCGAGTACGACCAGATCGTGATCGCGGGCGGCGGCGTGATGAGCGCGTACTCACCGAGCGGCAAGAAGATCGGCGAAGCGCCCGTCGGGCGCTTCGACCAGTGCGACCTCGACCCGACACAGCACGTCCTCGCCTGCGCGGGCGACGGCGGCGTGACGCGCTTTCGCCTACAGCGCACCGCCGCGCCGCAGATGATCGACAAGACCGCGGTGGACGCGGGCGTTCACACCGCCGCGATCGACTCCAAGACGCACGCGGTATTCGCGGTGTGGGGCGATCGCGACGGCAGGGGCGACTTCGTCCAGAAGTTCACACCCTCGCCGTAGCGACGCGCTCCAGCGCCGGGCTCAGATCGTCGGGAGCGGGTTGAACGCGGCGCGCTCGATGAACACGGCCGCCGCGAACGCGAGGAACGCTTCGAGCAGCGCGCCGGCGGTGTGTACGGCCGGTACGGCGACGCCGCCGTCGAGCGTGCGCACCAAGAGGTGCGGATCGTTGTCGCTCGCGACGCGAATACCGCAGATCGACGCGGCGTACGACTCCAGTTCGGCGACGTTGGTGACCGCGGCGATCGCGACGCCCGGCAGGCTCTCGACCGCGAAGAAGAGGTCGCGCGTCTCGATCACCACGCTCGCGAAACCGGCCGGCCGCTCCTTGGGCGCCTCGTCGACGCGCACGCCGGCCGGTGCCGCGAGGTTCGGCGGCGGCCTTCGTACGAACCGCACGTGCACCGGCAATTGCGTGGAGCGCGCTTGCAGCTGCGTGGTCAGGTCGCCGAGCTGGCGTGCGAAGTCGAACAAGGCGGCATGCGCGTCGGCGGCGGCTTTGTCGGCGGCAAGCGCCGCTTCGGCGGCGCGCTGGTAATCGAGGTCGAGCGACATGGGTTCGTCTTTACCCTAGATCGTGCAAAGCGTGCGGACCGCTTCGCCGTTCGCGAGGCGGTCGAAGGCGGCGTTTAGCCCGTCGAGCGAAACCGAGCCGCTGATGAGGCGCTCGACCGGGAGGCGGCCGGCGCGCCAGAGCGCGATGTAGCGCGGGATGTCGCGCTGCGCGACCGACGAGCCCATGAAGCTCCCGCGGATCGTCTTCTCCGATACGACGAGCGGGCCGTACGGAACCGACACGGCTGCGCCTTTGCGCGAGAGGCCGACGGCGACGGCCGTGCCGCCCGGTGCGGTGGCCGCGATCGCCGCTTCGAAGGCGGGCGCGCTGCCGGCGGCTTCGATCGCGAACTCCACAC
>JALZBE010000035.1 GCA_030947665.1 Vulcanimicrobiota bacterium
GGACGGCGGCGGCTGATTTCGCGCCCCAGCCCGGCAGGCCGGGGAAGCCGTCTGCCGCATCACCGACCAGCGCCAAGTAGTCCGGGATGCTTTCGGGCGAGACGCCGAACTTCGCGACGATGCCGGACTCGTCGAAGTACGTGCGCGTGCGGCGATTCAGCTGCACGACGCGCGTGCCGCGCACGCACTGCGCGAGGTCTTTGTCCGGGGTGCAGATGATCACGCGCTCGACGCGCGGATCGGCCGCGGCCGTCGCGGCCGCCGCCGCCAGCGCGTCGTCGGCTTCAAACTCGATCATCGGCCACACGACGATCCCCGCATCGACGAGCGCCTCTTCGAGCAGCGGAAACTGGGCGAAGAGCTCGGGATCGATGCCTTCGCCCGTTTTGTAGCCGGGCCAAAGGGCGTTGCGGAACGACTCGATCACGTGATCGGTTGCGACGCCGACGTGCGTCGCGCCCGCGTTCAGCAAGCCGCGGATCGATGCGAGCACGCCGCGGACGGCCGCGACCTCGCGGCCTTCCTCATCACGCGCTGACGGCAGCGCGTAGTAGTGCCGAAACAGCTCGTAGGTGCCGTCGATGACGTGGATGAGCACGACCGCAGTGTTGCCGGGCGAATTGCGTGGTTCCCGCTCGCGTCAGTCCGGGAAGCGCTCCGCCACGAGTTGAATCGTCCGGACCCGCGGTACAGCCAACAGGCAGAACGTCGTCAGTTTTCGGTTTTCCGCCCGGCCTCAGAACTCACGGATCCAGCGGTTCGCTCGAAATCCCAAGCTCATATGTCGCATCGTCGCAGCCGAGGACTCTGACGAAGAGCTGGTCGACGAATGTGGCATGATCGTGCGGCGAAACGTTCTCGAAGCCGAACGTCGCGTACTCGTTCGCGTTCCATTCGACCAGATACATGCCGGGCGGCGTGTCGACACATCGATTGCGCAGCAGTTCGAGCGGTTCCGTCGCGAACGGGTACCCCATGTTGACCGTCCCGGGCATCACCTGAATCCACACCTTTGAACCCGACGCCGACCTCGACTCCAGGGTGCAGCACAACGTCGGCGGATCGTCGGGCTTGACAATGCCTTTGTAAACCTCCGCTACGCTCGGCTCCATCGCGGCGACTTGATCGTCACCCATGTACGCCGCCTAATGTGGAATCGCAACGGCCGATCACCGAACGGCGCTCGATCTCGCTTGCGGTACGCCATAACGCGCTCTCGCCTTGACTCGGGCCTTCGCGGCCACGTCGTCACGGTCGCGAGCCGGTGCGTTCGTGACCAGGGACGCCAGCAAGTGCCGCGCCGCGTGCGCCACCTCGTCGACGGCGCGGTCGAACGCGGCCTCGTTCGCTCTCGACGGGTGCGTGAAGCCGCTCAGCTTGCGAACGAACTGGATGGCGGACGCGCGGATCTCGTCGTCCGTTGCGGGCGGGGCGAAATTGTGCAGCGTCTTGATGTTCCGGCACACGGTGGAGTCCTCCGAATCGTCGGGCGAGGCGGAACCTCGCTTCGCCGGGCGAACGTCCAGGTCATGGTCCAGGCCGTGTTGGACATGCTCTCCGAGGCGCTGCGGAGCATTGCGAGCGGCGCCGTGCCGGTGGCGATCGCGATCGCCGGGATCGTGGTGCTAGGCGCGCTCGTCGTCGTCGTCGTCGGCGTCTTCGACCGCGACCGCGTGCGGTGGATGTTCGCCGCGATCCCGCTCGCTCTGCGGCCCCTGGGCGGCTGGATCGTGTTCGCCGTCGCGCTCGCCGGCGGCGTGTTCGTGCTGCACGTCGTGCAGCTCGCGACGGACCAGCGCTTCGTCGCCATGGAGTATGCGCAGAACACGAGCGGCGCCGATTCCGATGCGACGAGCATGGTGCAGAATGCGCCGCGGGCGTCGTTCGTGTCGCAGAAAACGTACCGCCGCATCCTCACGATCCCGCCGTATCTGCTCGGGCGCGTGAGCGCCGAAGGCGTCGGCGTGCTCGCGCCGTACCTAACCGACCCGTCGGCGGAGAACGTGACGCGCCTCGTCGACTCGTTCCGGCGCTCGGGCCGCAACGTCGTGTTTCAGCGCGACGCGACGCTGCAGATCGAGACCCCGATCAAGCTCGACGCGAGCACCGTCGACGCGAACATCGAGCTCGTCGATCCCACGTTCGGCGGCCGGCGCACGTTCTATCGGGCGTCGTTCGACGGCAAGTACGTCGTGCACAACGCGACCGGCCGCGAGGCGCGCGTGCGCTTCACGTTCCCGCTGCCCACCGGCAGCGGCACGCTGAGCGAGGTGCGCTTTCTCGCCGACGGCAAGCCGATCACCGTCACCGATCTCAGCAACGGCTACGTGTGGGACGGCACGCTGCCGCAAGACGGCAAGACGACGTTCGAGATCGCGTACCGCAACCAAGGTGCGCGCGGCTGGGCGTACCGTCTTTCCGCGCGGCGCGAGCCGATCGCCAAGCTCGATCTCGCCGTGCACGCGAACCGCTCGCCGAAGTTCGCGCGCTACAGCCTTTTTCCGACGACGGTCTCGCACGGCATCGCCGGCGGGTACACGGCGGAGTGGCATCTGGAGAACGTCGTCACGGCGCAGGACGTCGGGCTCGTGTTCGCGCGCCTCGACGTGCGCGAGACGCTCGCGAAGATGCTAACCTACGCGCCCGTCGCGCTGTTCGTCGGGATCGTGTTCGTCGCGGCGTACGCGCTGCGCCGCCGGTACCACGTCACGGTGGCGCAGGCGACCACCGCGGTCGCCGGCTACGCGCTGGGGCTCGCGCTCGCAGGCATTCTGACGTGGTATCTCCCGCTCGTGATCGGCGTGGTGCTCGGGTGCATCGTCGCGGTCGTGCTCGCATTGCGCGCGCTGGGCCGCCCGTTCGTGCTGCCCATCGCGCTCGCGACGCTGACGATGCTCGCGTTCTTGTTCGTCACCAACACGTCGCTGCTGCTCGTGGCCGACTGCACCGCCGCGCTGTGGACGCTCGTCCCGATGCCGGGGCTCGACTTCGTGCGCGACCGGCTGCCGCGCGCGAAGGAGAGACCCACTCCCTAAGGTAGCCCTCACCATTCGCCGTCGAGGTTCCCGGTCGACGGCTCCTCGTGGGCTGCGCCGGGACTTCGCCGATCGGCTCACGGGCGCCGTTCCCGTAGCGATTATGATATTTCGTCGTGTTGCGGCGACGACGTGGGCGGTGCTTCGACCGGCGTTTGGTGCGAGCCTGAAAACAGAGGCACCCGACGGAACTGCTCGTCGATGACGGCCGCGGCCGATGGCGGAACGCGTTCCTTCACCGCCTGCCATTCGTCTTGCATGCGATCGACCATCGCGAGCGCCGTACGCCGAACGAGACGAGTCGATACCATTGCTCGTTGCGCCATGCATTCGAACTGTTCGATCGTCACCTCGGAGAAGTCGCGGGCTGAGCCGAGCGCCAAACCCGTTTCGCTGTGGCCTAAGTACGCCTTTGTGCACAGGTAGTCGTACGCCGGCGCAAGGGCTGGGGTGCGTCCGTCGCGGTAGATCACCGACCAGTTCTTCAAGTGCATGTCGTTATTGGCAATTCCGACATTGAAGACGAGCCGGTTGATGAAGTCCACGAGTGCGGCGTTCCCCATCACCCGGTAGATCGTGCCACAGACGTGCGTGAATGCGTAGTTATCATACTTGTCGCGGGGGTTCTGGCGGTAGACTTGGTTGAAGTCTTCGATGTGAATGCGTGTCCCGTCGTCACGGCGGTCGAAGCGCTTTATCGCTAGCGCTTGACCGGTCAGTGTCGACGTTTCATCGGGAAGGCCTTCGATTTCGTCCAAGGCGACGAGGTTTATGGCTGGTATGTCGATACCGACCGCGGCCGCATAGTTCAGCATCGCGAATTCGTTTTCAGGAACTCCTGAAAGCTGACGCGACGGTAATTTTACGATCGAACGTCCGTCCCGGCCCTGAGCGGGTATCGTGAGCCCGCCGTAGGCATTCTCGATCGCGCTGAACTTCAACTGAACGCCGGCGAGGGAGAAGCGCAGGAGTGTCCGAGGCGGTGGCGCCGCTTCGGGGCCGCCGTCCCGTCGTGGCGGAACGGGGCGCCCGAGCGCGTCGTGAACGGTCACCGCGCCGGGGAGATCATCGCCCGTCACCCAGAGGAGCGCGAAGTCGTCGTTGACGGAGATTCCCGCGCGATTGGCGACGTAGCGTCGCAAGTCGCCTTCCGGCAACAGGTTCGCGAAGAACGGCGGCACTTCGCCTTTCGGTGATTCCTTCGGGCGTCGTACACCGCCGTACGCGTCCAGGAATCCGAGGCTGAGCGTCGGCCGTTGCGCGTCTTCAACGTAGTCGGTGCTGAAGTGAAAGGCCGTCGTATCTCCGGGGAGCTTCGTGAGCGATCCGATCGGGCGATCGCCCAAGCGGACCTCGAGACTCGTGGGCAGATGCGCCACTACCAACCCTCGCCGGTGAGCGGAGGCACGTCGTCCTCGGGACTGAGGTGGAGGACTGCTTCAACGGCGGGAAGACGTTCGCGCGGGACGAGCATGGGCTCGAGCTCCAGCGCTCGCGCGATCTCGAGGACCGTGCTCCAGCGGGTTTCTCTGTCGCCGCGCTCGACCGCCGCTATGTAGCTCTGCGTCGTGCCGATGCGCCGCGCGAGCTCCGCCTGCGTAAGGCTGAGCACTAGGCGGCGCCGCTTGAACGCTTGGCCTAGTGTCCTAGAATCTACTATCATCCTACGAATTATAGCATATCGGGACTTATCACAGGCGACCGAGGGCTACACCGCAGTTGTGGTCGCCGCACAGAAGCCGGCAATACGGCACGCCGAGCGCTATTGCGAGCGCCGGGAGGATTCGCTTGTCGATGGGCTTGCCGGACTCGAGACGTTGAATCGTGCATGCCAAGACATCCGCTTCCGTGGATAGCTCGTAGACACTGTACCCTTGTGCGATGCGAAGGCGGAATGCGCGCGCCGACAGCGTTTCTATCGGCGCGGTTCTTGTTTGTCTGTTCCATCGCCGTGGACGAAACGATCGCGACTGCTTTGACATCATCGCTTCGCCTTGATGCACCAGAAGGCGGCTTCCAGCGCGTAGCTGATCGATGCGCGCAGGCAGACGCAGGCGAACAGCACGTCGTCCGCATGCGCGCGATCCGCGGCCGTGTAGCGGAAGCCGCCGGTCGACTCGTCGACGTGCGCGTCGATTCCGTTTTCGCGCAGGAATCGGGCGATGACCTCGGCGTTGAAGTCGTCGGGGTGCACCAAGCCGGCCATATTCTGGTGCTGTTCGTTCGTTACGTCCGCAATCGAGGCGTGGAACTCGGTGGGAGACGCCATTATGCGATCCCCCGGTGGCGATACTGAAACGGACGGTCTTCGGCGCTGGAAAAGCCGCGCCGAGGGCTCGACGTCAATACGTCGAACTCGCAGATTGTCATTCGATGCAACCTCATCGGGTGACGGGCTCGGTCGGTGGTAGTACACCGGCCGGGCCGCTTGATTAATACGCAAGTTTGCGCTATGAAATTATAGCACGAACATGCGTTCGTATCAATGCGGAGCGAAAATTATTCTTTCGGTATTCTTGAAATCCACGCTAGCGAAAGGAGACCGGCATCGTGGGGAACCCTTTTGTTGAGTTCGAGCTCAATACCACCGACGTTGAAGCGGCGCAGGCGTTTTACAGCCTTCTCTTCGACTGGCGATTCGAGAACGATTCCACTGGATCGGAACCATACGTCGACGTCGACACTGGTGGGGAAGTCGCCGGCGGGATCGTCAAGAATCCCGTGGCGGGCGATCCGTCGGCGTGGATTCCCTACGTCGCCGTGGACGACGTTGCCGAAGCGACGCAAAAAGCGCGCTCTCTCGGCGCGACGATTTGGAAGGGCACCACCGAGCTGCCCGGTCACGGCACCTACAGCATCATCGCCGATCCCACCGGCGCGGTGCTCGGGCTTTGGAGGACGAGCGAAGACTGAGCTCTACGCGGGCCTGCTCACGGCGTACAACCGCATCGCGAACCAGAGAATTCCGAACGCGATCACAATCCACAGCACGGTCCAGAAGATGGCCGGGACATGCGTGGCGTTCGCCATGTTCTGCGCGTCGGTTTGGGCGCTCGCAGAAAACGGCGCCGAAAGAAAGAACACCGTCTTGAGATCCAACAGCGCATTCAATACGCATTGCACGGCGAGCAGGCTCACGAAGAATGCCGCCACGCGCGGGCCGGCGAATCTCGCCAGCGCCAGCAGACCGGCTGAGAGCGCGCCCCCCGCCACCAAGGTGAACGGAATTCCCGAAAGCACGCCCCCCGCGACGATCGGCTTGATCAGACCAAAGATCAACGTCAGGCCGAACACCAAGAGGGCTGAACCCGCCAACACGATGCGCGCCGCGACGGCCTCGCGAATCAACACCAGCAGCAGCGCACCGAAGGCCATCGATCCGAGATAGCCCGCGCTGGCGATCAGCATCTGCGAAAACAGCCCGCCCTGCGTCGTGTAGGTCTCACCGCTGCCGTTCATGGCGACGCTCAAGCTCTGCACGGAATTTCCGGTCAAGAGCGCGGCCACGGCGTGGCCGCCTTCATGAACAAACGTTACAAAAAGACGAAAGGGGTAGTTGAGAAATTCGGCGAGCGGGATGAACCACAGAGCGATCGATACCGCGGCCGCCGGCAATAACGTCGTGGCCTGGGGCCGCGCGTCCTTTGCGATCATCATTCTCATGGCGCCCTCCGAACCGTCGGGATCGTTCCGTTCGCAGTCAGTGGCGAGAATCGGCGTTCTGAGCGCGGCGAGGCGGAACCTCGCTTTGCCGGGCGAACCCCATGCGGATGAGCCGGATTCACGACGTCGGCGGGATGCACGGCTTTGGGCCACTCGCGATCGAAGCGGACGAGCCGCCGTTCCACCACGAGTGGGAGGCGCGCGTCTTCGCGATCAACCGCTTTCTGCTGCGCGCGGGCCGTTACACGCTCGACGAGTTCCGTGCCGCGATCGAACGGATGCCGCCTGCGGCGTATCTCGTGGCGTCGTACTACGAGCGCTGGCTGTTCGCGGTCGAAACGCTGGTGCGCGAGAAGGACGTGCTTGGTGTTCGCGATCGGTGACCGCGTGCGCACGCGCGTGATGAATCCGCCCGGCCACACGCGCCTGCCGGTGTATCTGCGCGGGCGGCCGGGGCGCATCGATTTCATTCTCGGCACGCTCCCGTTTCCGGACGCGCGCGCGGCGGGCAACGCATCGGCGGCGCAGACCGCGTATACGGTGCGCTTCGCGACGTCCGACGTGTGGGGCGCCGACGGCGACCCGCGCGGCAGCATCTGCGCCGATCTCTTCGAATCGTATCTGGAGGCTTGCGAGTGAGCCACGTTCACGAGACCTCGGCGGACTCGTCGAACCGCGTCAAGTCGCTCGTCGCGGCGCTCGAAGCCGCGCACGTGCTCACCGAGCGCGAGCTCGACGCCGCCGTCGAGTCGTTCTTGGTGCACGCGCAGCCTGCGAATGGTGCGCGCATCGTCGCGCGCGCGTGGCTCGACGACGCGTTTCGCGCGCGGCTGCTTGCGGACGGCAACGCCGCGGTTGCCGAGCTGGGCATCGACCTCGCGCATTGGGCGCCGGTAAAGCTGCGCGTCGTCGCCAACGAACCGGGCCGCCACAATCTCATCGTGTGCACGCTCTGCTCGTGCTATCCGCTCGCGCTGCTCGGCCCGTCGCCGGCGTGGTACAAGAGCGAAGCGTACCGCTCGCGCGCGGTGCGCGATCCGCGCGGCGTGCTCGCCGAGTTCGGGGCGCAGCTCGCCGACGACGTCGAGATAACCGTCTGGGACAGCACCGCCGAGGTCCGTTATCTCGTGCTCCCTGCACGTCCCACCGGGACGGACGGCGCGAGCGAGGCGCAGCTTGCGGCGCTCGTCACGCGCAACGGTTTGATCGGCACCGCGCTCGTCTGAAACGCGGGAACCGCGCAGCAGCGCAAGTAACAGGCCGCGCATGAGACGCATCCTGGCCCTGCTCGTCGCCCTGTTCGCGATCGCACCCGTTGCGACGTCCGCCGACGAGGGGATGTGGACGATCGATCACTTCCCGGTTCAGCAGGTCGCCAAGACGTACGGCTTCGCCGCTACGCCGGCGTTTCTCGACCACGTTCGTGCCAGCTCCGTGCGCCTGCCCGGTTGCAGCGGCTCTTTCGTGAGCCGCGATGCGTTGATCATGACGAACCACCACTGCGCGCGCGGCTGCGTGCAAGCGCTCTCCGATCCACAGCACGACTATCTCGCCGACGGCTTCTACGCCAAGACGACGCAGGACGAGCGCACGTGCCCGGGCGTGCAGATCAACTCGCTGCTCGGCATCACGCACGTCACCAAGCAGGTGACGGCGGCGACGACCGGCGCGACGGGCGCGGACTACAACGCCAAGCAGCGCGCCGTGTTCGCGAGCATCGAGAGCGCGTGCGCCAACGGCGACGCGCAGATTCAATGCCAGGTCGTGTCGCTGTACCACGGCGGGATCTACGATCTGTACCGCTACAAGAAGTACACCGACGTGCGCCTCGTGTTCGCGCCGGAGGAGACGATCGCGTTCTTCGGCGGCGACCCCGACAACTTCACGTTCCCGCGCTACGACGTCGACTGCGCGTTCATGCGCGCGTACGAGAACGGCAAGCCCGCCACGGCGCCGGACTACTTCCGCTGGAGTGAAGCGGGCACGAAGGACGGCGACCTGGTGTTCGTGCCGGGCAACCCCGGCTCGACCTCGCGACTGCTCACCATGAGCGAGCTGGAGAATGCGCGCGACATCGCCCTGCCGCGCGCGATCCGCGCGTCGTCCGAGCTGCGCGGCCTGCTCACGCAGTTCTCGTCGGAGAGCCCGGAGCACGCGCGCATCGCGCGCAACTCGCTGTTCGGGATCGAGAACGGGCTCAAAGGCAACTGGGGGCGCGAGCAGCAGCTGCTCGACCCGGTGTTCATGGCACGCAAAGCGGCGGCGGAACGCGCGGAGCGCGCGGCGATCGCGCGCAACCCGGCGCTGCGCGCAAAGTACGCCGGCGCGTGGGACGCGATCGCGCAAGCAGAGCGCCACGGCCGCGACCTCGGCGTCCCGTACGCCTATCGCGAAGCGGGCGGCGCACCGGGCTCGTATCTCGGGGCGGCGCGCACGCTCGTGCGCGCCGCCGCCGAGCGCGCCAAGCCGAACGCGCAGCGCATGCGCGAGTTTCAAGATGCGGCGCTGCCGCTCGTGCAGGCGCGGCTCGCGGCACCGGTCCCCGTCTATCCCGATCTCGAGCGCGTGACGCTCACGCACGCGCTGACGAAGATGCGCGAGTGGCTCGGCGCCGACGACCCGTACGTGCGCGCAGTGCTCGGCAACGACTCACCGCAGGCAGTCGCCGACCGGATCGTGTCCGGCTCGAAGCTCGGCGATCCCGCGGTGCGCAAAGCGCTCTACGACGGCGGCCCCGCGGCGGTCGCGGCATCGGCGGATCCGGCGATCGTGCTGATGCGCAGCGTCGACGATGCGGCGCGCGCGATTCGGAAGCAGTACGAAGACGAAGTCCAGGCGCCGCTGCGGGTCAACGACGAAAAGGTCGCGCAGGCGGACTTCGCGCTGCACGGCCTTGCGACGTATCCCGATGCGACGTTCACGCTGCGCGTCAGCTACGCTTCGGTGCGCGGCTACCAGGAGAACGGGCACACGGTCACGCCGTACACGACGATCGCGGGCGCGTACCGCCACGCGACGGGCAGCGATCCGTACGCGCTGCCGAAGAGCTGGCTCGACGCGCGCAGCACCGTGAAGGCGGACACACCGCTAGACTTCGTGATGACCGCCGACATCATCGGCGGCAACTCGGGCAGCCCCGTGATCGACGCCAAGGGCCGCATCGTCGGGCTGATCTTCGACGGCAACATCGAGTCGCTCGGCGGCGACTACGGCTATGACATCCGGCAGAACCGTGCCGTCGCTGTCGACTCGCGCGGGCTGCTCGAAGCGCTGCGCGCCGTCTATCACGCCGACCGCGTGGCCGGCGAGCTCGTTACTCCGGGCGGTTGAGCAGGTCCGCGACTTCGCGCGCGACGTCCGGCAGCGGATCGGTCATGACGTGCGTTTGCCGCACGTCGGTCTCCTCGCCGCGGCCGCCGCTGACGAGCAGTTGCATCGACGTGACCGCCTCAACGCGGGCCCAGCGGTCGCCGCGCCGCCACACGGGGTCCGCGCGGTCGCTCCATTCCAGCACGATGTCGCCCGGGCTCTCCACGAGCGACGGAACGAGCTCCCGCAGGGTGGCGTAGACATCGCGCGTCCTCATCCCCGCATGATCCGCTGAAACTCGCGCGATACCTGGCGCACCCGAACGTCCAGGGACACCCGGCGGCCCGGCGTACTCCTCGGGATGCCGACGTCACCGCTCACCGCCGACGAGCTCGAACGACTGCGCCGCTATGACGCGCCGACCGTCGCGAACGCGATCGAGACGTTCGACATACGGCCGCGCACCGCCGGATACGCAGCGCCGGCGATTCGCTGCATCTTCCCGCAGCTCGACGTAATGGTGGGCTACGCCGTCACGGCGCGCGCGCGGGCGAACACGCCGGGTGAGGGAAGCTACTCGCGCCACGGCTGGTGGGACGCCATCGCCGCCGCGCCGGGGCCGCGCGTTGCCGTGATTCAAGATCTCGACGAGCCGCCCGTGGGCGCGTTCTGGGGCGAGGTGCAAGCGAACATCCACCGCGCACTGGGCTGCGTCGGCGCGGTGACGAACGGCGGCGTGCGCGATCTGCGCGAGGTCGAGCCGCTCGGGTTCCATTATTTCGCCGGCTCGGTGATGGTGTCGCACGCGTACGTGCACATGGTGGACTTCGGCACGGCGGTGACGATCGGCGGCCTCGAAATCAAACCCGGCGATCTGATCCACGCCGACCGCCACGGCGTGCAGGTGATCCCGCCGGAGATCGCGCGCGACATCCCCGATGCGTGCGAGAAGATCGCCGCGCACGAGCGGACGATCATCTCGCTGTGTCAGTCGCCGGGCTTTACGCTCGACGCGCTCAAGCGCATCCAGCCGTAACGACCGCGCGCGCCGCACGTCAGTGCGGCGTGGTGCTCTTCGCCGCGGGCGGGTGCTCCGTGCGCGCGGCCGGCGGCGCGGAGCGGTGCTCGACTTGCGCGGGCTGCGCCTGCTGCTGCGCGGGACGCGGCGCGCTGTACGTG
>JALZBE010000312.1 GCA_030947665.1 Vulcanimicrobiota bacterium
GCCCATGAACCGCGCGAGCTCCGGCGTGTCGTTCTCCGCCCAGACGGTCGCGAAGGCCAGGAAGAACCGCTGCTCGGGGGTGTAGCCGTTGATCGTGCGGCGCGGCTTGCCGGCTTGCGACTTCTCGAACGCGTTGTACGCGATGCGCAGGCCGCCCAGATCGGCGATCGACTCGCCGGTCACCAGCGGACCGTTCTGGAGCACGCCCGGCGCCGCTTCCATCGCGCCGTACTGCTTGGTGATGCACGACGAGCGCGTCGTGAACTGCTTCGCGTCGGCCGGGGTCCACCAGTCCCGCAAGTTGCCGACGATGTCGTACTGGCGGCCTTGATCGTCGAACCCGTGCGTCATCTCGTGCCCGATCACCGCGCCGATCGCACCGTAGTTGAGCGCGTCGTCGTTCGAGTCGGCGTAAAACGGTGGCAGCAGGATCGCGGCGGGAAACGTGATGTCGTTCATCGTCGGATTGTACTGCGCGTTGATCAGCTGCGGCGGCATGCCCCACTCGGCGCGGTCCGTCGGCTTGCCGATCTTCGCGATGTCGCGCGCGACCGCGAACGCGTTCGCGTTGCGCAGGTCGCCGAAGTAATCGGCACGCGCGATCGTGAGCTTCGAGTAGTCGCGCCACGTGTCGGGATAGCCGATCTTCTGCACGATCGCCGTCAGCTTGGCCTCCGCGCGCGCCTTCGTGGGCGGCGTCATCCAGTCGAGGCCGGCGATGTCGGTCCGGTACGCCGAACGCAGGTTGCGCACCATCGCCTGCGCGTGCGCCTTCGCCGGCGGCGAGAACCGCATCGCAACGAACATCTGCCCGAGCAGCTCGTCCATCGAGTTGTCGACGGTACGGATGCAGCGCTTCCAGCGCGGCTCGAGCTGCTTGAGCCCGAACAGCTTCTTGCGCCAGCTGAAGTTCTCGTCGACGAACGGCTTGGACAGCGCGCCCGCGTTCGAGGCGACGTAGTGCCACTTGACGTACGTTTTCAGGTCGGGCAGCGGCGTCGAGGTGAGGATCCCGTTCAGCTTGCGAAAGAACGACGGCTCGTCGACGTTGAGCGCGCCCTGCGCCGAGCCGACGGCCGTGAGATACGCCGGCCACGAGATCGCCGTGCCGAACGACGCGAGCTTGGCGACCGTGTACGGGTTGGTGGTCTGCTTCGGATCGCGCAGCTGCGCTTTGGGCAGCGATGCGTTTGCCAGCGCCGTCTCGACGCGCATCACCGTCCCCGCGTCCGCGGTGGCGGTTGCGGCGTCCTCGCCGACGAGCTGCAGCTCGCGCGCGGCGTGCGCGCTGAAGTCGTCGCGCAACTGCTTGGATTTCGCGTCGCCGCGCGTGTAGTAGTCGCGTTCCGGCAGCGACAGGCCGCCTTGGCCCAGATCGCCGATGGTGCGCGCGGAGTTCACGGGATCGGGCTGCGAGCCGTAGCCGAAGAACGATCCGGCGGCCCCGGTGCGGTGTTCGTTCGCGACGATCGCGAGCAGCGCGGGCAGCGTCTGCGCGGCGTCGATCTTCGCGAGCTCCGGCTGCAGCGGCGTCGCGCCCTTCGCCTCGATCGTGTCCTCGTCGATGCAGGCGGCGTAGAGGTCGCCGAGCTTCTGGTCGCGCGAGCCGGCGGCGGCGTGCGACGCGGCGGCCTTTTCGAGCCCGCGGCGCAGCGCTTGCAGGTTGCTCTCGTCGAGCTCGTCCCAATGGCTCCACGAAGCGTGGTCACCGGGGATCGGGTTCGCCTTTACCCAGCCGCCGTTCGCGAACTGGTAGAAGTCGCGGCAGGCGGGGCAAGTCGCATCCCGGTTGGCGGGATCGATCGCGGATGCGATCGGGCTTGGCGCGGCACCGAGCGGCACGTGGCCGCCGGCGATCAGGGCGACGGCCGCGACCAGCGCGGAGACACGAACGAACCAACGAGCGAAGGGCATCGAAAACGTCCTTCCGAGCGAAGTGGCTCCTAATTCTTACGTAGAAACTTGCCGCTTCCTGCGGGGATCGGATAGCTTCGCGCCGAGCGCGGATCGGACCGCACCACGGCGAGCGGCGAACCGAAGAAGCTCACCAACGACCACACCGCGCCGCCGGGCCCCTCGATCGCGTCGTCAACGGCGCCGCGCTCGCCCCATGGCCCGAGCGGCAACCGGTGCAGCGCGCCGTTCGCCGTGATGCGAAACAGCGCGCCGCGCGACGTCACCTCGCCGGCGACGGTGCGTTGCTCCGTCGACACGACCGCGTCACCGCCCGCATCGACGTAATGCAGCTGCACGTTGTCGGTGCTCCACGTTCCCACCGCGCGCGTATCACCCGTTGGCGAGAACAGGTACAGCGTGGTCTTGCTGCGCCCACTGTGGCCGTTGGTGGTGACGAGTAGGTACGCTGTGTGCGCGCGCGTGCGCAGTGTGACGTCTGAGGCGTCCGGTGCGGCGATGTGCGCGACCCCGATCACCCTGGTCACGTCGATCGGCGTTACGACGATCTGCCCGTGGCCGCGCAGCGCGAGCAGCGCGCCGCCGAAAAAGGGTGCCGCGTCGACGGCGGGATCGAGGGTGTAGATGGGCGAGTACCGGCCGCCGAGATCCAACACGCGCGGCGGCTCGAACGCGCCGAACCATGCCGACCGGCCGTTGCCGGCGAGCGCGTACGGCGCGGTGGGGCGGCCGAACGTCGCGATTCGTCGCGCGCCATTCGGGCCGATCGCCTCGATCGCACCGCACGGCGTTTGGCGCTTGAAGCCGCGGCACGACGCGCCGCGTCCGCCGTCCATGGCGAAGGTGAAGCCGGTGCTCGCTGGTACGCCGCGCACGTACGCGATGGTTCCGTACCCGTCGTCGGGGACACGAAAGACGCGACGAAAACGGGTCCCTGTGACCGTAAACGCACCACCGCCGCCCTCCGGCAAGCCGTTGATCCCGACCACGCGATCACCGATCAGCGCGAGCGACGCCGGCACATCGTTGAGCGGGAACCGATGGATCACGCGAAGCCCTCCGGCGGGATCGATCCGTACGATCGACGCCGCCTGCCCGTTCGCCGTGCCGGCAGCGACGACGACCGCTCCGGCGCGATCGAATACGAGCCTCCCGGGATGCGCGGCATCGGCCGCGCGCGCCGATGTTCCGGCGGCGATCGACAGCACGGCGCTCGCAATACCGAGCGCACGCGCCGGCGAAAAGGCGGCGTTATCCATGCGTGGCGTTGAGATGGTCGACGCGCAGTCCGTGCAGCACGAGGTGCGGCTCCACCCGCTCGATGACGGACGTCTCCGCGGCGACGACCATCGCCAGCCCGCCCGACGCAATCACCCGCGCGCCGGTCCCGAGCACGGCGCGGATGCGGCGCACCAGCTCTTCGGTCTGCCCGACCGCTCCGTAGACGAGGCCGGCTTGAATCGCGCTCACGGTGTCGCGGCCGATCGGCGTGCCGGGCGCGACGAGCGCGACCTGCGGCAGCTTCGCGGTGCGGCCCACGAGCGCGTCGAGCGACACTTGCAGCCCGGTCGCGATCGCGACGCCGAGGTACGCGCCGTCCGCATCGATCGCGCCGAACGTCGTCGCCGTGCCGTAGTTGATCACGATCGCCGGCGCGCCGATGAACGACACCGCGCCGATCGCGCCCGCGACGAGGTCGCTGCCGACCTCGGTCGGGCGATCCGTCTTCATGACGATCGAGCGCTGGTTCGCGGCGGTGAACAGCGTGGGCCGCACGCCGAAATATTTTTCGCACCCTTCGCCCAGCGGCCGGTCGACAACGGGGACCACCGACGACACGACGATCGACTCGATGTCGGCGATCGCAAATTTCGCGGCGGAGAAAAACGCGGCGAAAAGCACGCCGTACTCGTCCGCGGTACGGCGGCGCGCGGTCGTGACGCGCCACGTCCCCACGATCGCGCCCGACGCGTCGAAGGCGCCGAGCTTCGTCTCGGTATTGCCGACGTCGATGCAAAGCAGCATGTCAGCGGCGCTCCATCACCGTCATCGTTTCGGAGGTTTTCGGAGTTCGGCGATCGCGTCCCACAGGCGGGCGGCGAGCTCGCGCTTCGAGCCTGCGCCGAGATCTTTGCGGCCGTCGCTGCCCCACAGGAGCACGAGCGCGTTGGACCGTTCGCCGAAGCCGCGTTCGCCGCCGACGTCGTTGACCGCGATCGCGTCGAGGTGCTTGCGCGCGAGCTTCTCGCGTGCGTTCGCCTCGAATGCTTGCGTCTCGGCGGCGAAGCCCACCAGGAACAGCCCGTTCTTGCGCGCGCCCAAGCCGGCGAGGATGTCGGGGTTGCGCTCGAGCGCGAGCGTCTGCGGCTCGTCCGCCTTCTTCACCTTGTGCTCGTGCGCGGTCGCGGGACGCCAGTCCGCGACCGCCGCGGTCGCGATCGCGATCGTCGCGTCGGGCTCGCGCTCGCGCACCGCCGCGTCCATCTCGCGCGCCGTCGTCACGCGCGTCGTCCGCGCGCCCGCCGGAGCGGTGAGCGGCGTGGGTCCGAGCA
>JALZBE010000036.1 GCA_030947665.1 Vulcanimicrobiota bacterium
GTTCCAGGGCCCGGCGTACGGCTGCAGCGCGGACGACGCGTCGAGCGAGCCGGCGGGACGGTATGAGACGGGAGCGTTCGTCTGAGCAGCCACGATGCGATGATAACGCAAACCATGCCGCTTGCATGCTTTTGGATGGATATTCTCACACGGGCTTAAAACGGGCGGTGTGAGCCTTCTCGCGACCCGCATCGACAATCGCTCCGAAGACTACGAGCGCAATGCCGCGGCGATGGCGGCGCTGGTCGACGATCTGCGCGCGCATCTGGCGCGCGTGCGCGGCGGCGGCGGACCCGTCGCGGTAGACCGCCATCGCAAGCGCGGCAAGCTCACCGCGCGCGACCGCATCGACCGGCTCGTTGACGCGGGAACGCCGTTCCTGGAGCTCTCCGCGCTCGCGGCGACGGGCATGTACGGCGACGACGCGCCCGCCGCGGGCCTCGTCACCGGCATCGGCACGATCTCGGGCACGCAGTGCGTGATCGTCGCCAACGACGCCACGGTCAAGGGCGGCACCTACTATCCCATCACGGTCAAGAAGCATCTGCGCGCCCAGGAGATCGCCGAGTCGAACGGGCTAGCGTGCGTCTACTTGGTCGACTCGGGCGGCGCGTTCTTGCCGCTCCAGGCCGAGGTGTTCCCCGACCGCGAGCACTTCGGGCGCATCTTCTACAACCAGGCGCGCATGTCGGCGCAGGCGATCCCGCAGATCGCCGCCGTGATGGGCTCGTGCACCGCCGGCGGAGCGTACGTCCCCGCGATGGCAGACGAGTCGATCATCGTCAAGGACCAGGGCACGATCTTCTTAGGCGGGCCGCCGCTCGTGCAGGCGGCCACCGGCGAGATCGTCACGGCCGAAGAGCTCGGCGGCGCGGACGTGCACACGCGCATCAGCGGTGTCGCCGACCATTACGCGGTCGACGACGAGCAGGCGCTCGGGATCGTGCGCCAGGTCGTCGACCACCTCGACCGCGAGCCGTACGACGCGTGGCCGATGCGCGAGCCGAAGCCGCCCGCGCGCGATCCGCACGAATTGTACGGCATCATCCCGTCGGACGCGCGCCAGTCGTACGACGTGCGCGAGGTGATCGCACGCATCGTCGACGGCTCCGATTTCGCGGAGTTCAAAGCGCGCTACGGCAGCACGCTGGTGTGCGGGTTCGCGCACGTCGACGGCCACCCGGTCGGGATTCTCGCGAACAACGGCATCCTGTTCAGCGAATCGGCGCTCAAAGGCGCGCATTTCATCGAGCTGTGCTGCCAGCGCGGCATCCCGCTGGTGTTCTTGCAGAACATCACCGGCTTCATGATCGGAAAGGAATACGAGAACCGCGGCATCGCGAAGGACGGCGCAAAACTCGTCACCGCGGTCGCGTGCGCGGAGGTGCCGAAGTTCACGATCGTGATCGGCGGCAGCTTCGGCGCCGGCAACTACGGCATGTGCGGCCGGGCGTACTCGCCGCGGCAGCTGTGGATGTGGCCGAACGCGCGCATCAGCGTGATGGGCGGCGCGCAAGCATCGTCGACGCTGTTGACGGTGCGCATGAACGGCGACGCGGAAAAACACAAGCCCGAGCTCGATGCCGAACAGCAGGCGGCGTTCAAGAAGCCGATCCTCGACAAGTACGAAACCGAAGGCAACCCCTACTACTCGACCGCGCGCATCTGGGACGACGGCATCATCGACCCGCTCGATACGCGCCGCGTCCTCGCGATCGGCCTGGCCGCCGCCCGCTACAAATGCCCAAAGCCGACGACGTTCGGCGTGTTCCGCATGTAACCGTCACCGGTGCGATCGTACCTCGCGCAGCGGGCGCCGCCGGTCGGACGCCGGCGACGGGAACGTCGCGGTCGCGTTGCCGTTCTCGTCGAGCACTTGCAGGCTCGCGCTCCCGGCGGGCGTGACCTGCAGCTGCAGCCGTGGTCGCCCCAGGTGATCCGACAGCACGATTTTGGAATGGTCGTCGCCGCCGACCCCCGCGAACAAACGGCTGCGCTGCGCCATGCCGTCGTCACGCAGCTGCTTGAGCGCAGCCTCGCGAGCGGGCCCCGCCGGCAGCTTCATGGCCCGCTTGTAGCGCGGGAGAAAGTACGTTATCGGGCGCGGGTCGGTCTGCGAAAACACGAGAGCCTCCTCGACGTTCTTGCCGTCTTGCGAGAAGTACAGGTCCACGTTGTCGTTTTGCTCCCACGGATCGAACGAGATCAAGCCGCCTTGGTGCACGCGGCCGTTCTCCATGGCACCGCTGTATCCAATCCCGCCTTGCTCGTCACCGCGGTCGTTGTAAAACATGAGCCCGGCTTTCGGCGGCCCTTTTCTCCCCTTGAGCGTTTGCCCGTTGACGATGACGTCGGGCTCGGTATCCTTGTTGAAGATCGCCAGGCGCAGTGTTCCGTTCGCGTCGACGACATTGATGCGGTGTACCGTCACCACGTCGAAGGACGCGCTGCGCACGGCCGCGGCCGCACCCAGCAAAGCCAGGGCCGCGACGGCGGTCGTCGCCGCTGCGTAGATGCGCAGCGCGCGCAGCTGCCTCCGGACGGATCGTTCGAAATGCTCGTCCATGCCGCGAGCTTCGCCGCGGAACCCGGCGGAACGTTCTTGCCGTGCCCCCTTACTGCGTCGTGAACGATCCGGGGTTATAGCTGCATCCGCTCGAATTCGGGTAGATCGCGACCGAATAGGTCACGTGCGATCGAAGCACCGGAAGCGCCGACACGTAGTTGCCGTTCGACGGCGTGATCGGGCCCCCGTCGACCCGTGCGGCTCCGTCGGTCGGGAAGAGCGATACGCCGTCGTCTTGCCTGCTAGCGCTGAACGTGATGCTCCCGACGGTGGTCGGGACGCCGGTCGCGCCCGGGGCCGGGGCGATGAGGGCGAGCTGCGGGTCGTTGACGAGGAGCGCCGTGCAACCCCCGCGAGGCGGCGTCTGGGGAGGCTGAACGCTGCTGCCCGCGGCGCACGAGTTGAGAAAGACGAGGGCGAGAAAAGCCGCCGCGGCCAGCTTCATGCGGCCAGTATGCCACGGCGGTTGAACGCGCGCTAGCAGTACGAACGTACTTGTCAGCACGGTGCCGTGAATCCGCGCGCATCCTGCGCGGTTTCAGCCGACCGTGGCGGTTCGTACGGTGCTCGCCTATGCGGCGATATGCGTGATCTGGGGGACGACCTGGCTCGCGATCAAGGTCGGATTGCGCGGCTTGCCGCCCCTCACCGGCGCCGGCGTGCGCTTCGTGCTCGCCGCGGTGTTCTTGTGGGGCTTGTCGCGATTCGTGCCGGGGCCGCGCGGTACGGCGCCGCCGTGGCGCACGATCGTCGTCCTCGCCGCGACGTTGTTCGGCGGCAACTATGCGCTGACGTACTACGCCGAGACCGGGCTCGCGTCGGGGCTCGTCGCCGTGCTGTTCGGTACGCTGCCGTTCTTCGTGTTCGCGATCGGCGCGCTTCGGCTCGGCGAGCGCGTTCGCGTGATGACCGTCGCCGGCGCGCTGCTCGCGCTCGCCGGCGTCGCGGCGATCTCGTTCGGCTCCGACATGCACGGCTCGTTGCCGTACGTGCTCGCGATCCTGGGCGCCGCGGCGATCTCCGCGTACGCGACCGTCGAGCTCAAGAAGTTTGCGGCGAGCGATCCGTTTCTCACGCTGCCGCCGGCGATGATGATCGCAGGCGTCACGATGACGCTCGCCGGCGCGGCGTTCGAGCATCCCGATTGGGCGCGCGGCACGTCGCCGTCGTCGATCGGTGCGATCCTGTATCTCGCGGTGCTCGGCAGCGGGGTCGCGTTCTACTTGAACCACTGGCTGCTGCAGCGTCTCGAGACCTGGGTCGTCGGGCTGTCGACGCTCGTGATGCCCGTGATCGCCGTCGCCGTCGGCGCGCTCGTGGGCGGCGAAGCGTTTGGGGTCAGGGAGCTCGGCGGCGCCGCGCTCGTGATCGCAGGCATGTGGCTCGCGCTGCGGTCGCCTCGAACGCCGCCGGCTTCGGCAGCGGACGCGACCGCGACGGCGTGAGAGGACGCGCGCGTTCGGCGGCGGATACGGCCATCATGCGCATGCGCTTCTTCGCCGCCACGTTCGCGCTCGCCGCGCTGTTCGCCATGTCGGCCGGCGCGGACGCGGCATCGCGATACGTCGGTACATACGCCACCATGCGGCCGGGCGCAGACGGCACGCAGGCGATCACGCTGGTCTTGTTCCTGGACGGTCGCGCGGCGCTGACGACGAGCTACCCGGATCTCGCGCGCAGCGTCGGCCCCGGGGTGCTGCCGATCAGCGAGGTCGGGACGTGGCGCGACCGCGGCGCGACGGCCGAGGTGCATCTCACCGCGTTCGGGCTCGTCCGCAACGGCGCCATCGTGAATCCAAAACACGACAACAACACGATGTCGTTTGCGCTCGCGCACTGCCGCCTGACGGCCGTGCGCTATTCGAAGGTCACCTACGGCGAAGCGGGATTATCGCTGGACAAGAACGGCTGCCGCTGAAGTTAAATTCCGGCGTACCATTCGTAGCCTTGGTCTTCCCAGTAGCCGCCCGTTCCGCCGTTGATCGGTTTGAGGTCTGCGACCAGCTCGATGCGGCTCACCCATTTGGCGCTCTTGTAGCCCAGTTGCGTCGGGATCTTTAGGCGAACCGGCGCGCCGTGGTCGTTGTCGAGCGGCTTGTCGTTGAGGTCGAGCGCGAGGATGGTTTGCGGGTGCGCCGCTTGGCCCAAGTCGAGCGATTCGTAGTAGAGCTGACCGCTTTGGTCTCGGTCGAAGCAGTGGAACACGCAGTAGCGCGCGGTTGATCTCGGCTGCGCCATCGCGATCACCGTGCCGAGCGGGACGCCGTTCCACTTGCCGATCGCGCTCCAGCCTTCCACGCAGTCGTGCCGCGTGATCTGCGACTTCACGCCGGCGGCGCGCAGCTCCGCAAGCGTAAGTTTCTGCGGCCGGTCGGCGAGCCCGTCGATGACGAGCCGGTAGCCGCGAAAACCGTCCTTCGCGAGCGCCGTGTACGTGCCGTCGCTGGGCGTGTCGAGTCCGTTCACGCGGAAATCGCGGTCGATGTCGGCGTCGGCGTAGAGCCGGGCCATGCCGTGCGTGCCGATCACCTTGTCGTTCAGCTTCTCCGTCGATAGCAGCGCGCCGCGGAACGGACCGTTCGTGAGCGACTCCTTGATCGGTCCGCATCCGGCCAGCCCCAGCGACGCCAGCGACGATGCAAGAAAGAGACGTCGTTTCATGGGCCCACTCCGTCGTGCTTACCCAGCACGTACCAGCCGCTGATCATCGAGCGAACGTTGTTCCAGATGCCGGTCGTCACGACCAGCGCGAGGTGCGTGCCGAAGTAGCCGATCAACAGCACCATCAGCGTGAAGTGCCACGTGCGCGCGAACTGCCGCCCGCCGAAGAGCGCCGTGAGCCACGGAAACGCCGCGTCGACGGCCGGCGAGAGCGTGAGCCCCGTGATCATCAGCAGCGGGAACATGCCGAACAGCACGACGGTGTATGCCAGCTTCTGCAGCGGGTTGTACGTGCCGTGCGGCGGCGGCTCTTTGCGCAATCGGAGATAGTACAGCTGCATCGGCAGCAGCTTCGGGAAGTCGGACGGCCGGATCACCAGCTCGCGCAGCGTGCCGCGGATCGCGGCGGAGATCAGGTAGGCGACCCACGCGATGAACAGCGCCCACGCGAAGAACAGATGCCAGCGACGGCCGTCGGCGAGGCTCTGCGGGCCCGGCAGCGTCAGCCACCCCGGGAACGCGCGCGCGGTCTGACCGCCCGCGCCGTCGTCCGTGTACCCGAACAGGTGCGTCGTGGTGAAACGGTGCCCGAACACGATCGTGTAGCCGGTGGGCGGCGAGCCGTCTTGCGCGTCGAACGCGAGCACGCGGCGCGCGGGATTGCTCTTGTCCGACGCGTCGAGATACGGCGCCGCGTTGAAGATCTGCAGCCCGCTCATCACGAGCACCAGCATCGCGAGCGTCCACAGCCAGTGCGTCGTGCGCGCGGCGATGCTGTGCCGGTAGATCTTCTTGCCGGACGTCATACCCGCTCGGCGACCAGCGTGCGGACCGTCCGCTCGAGTTCGGTGTCGAAGCCTTCGCCGACGTACGTCGCGCGCAGCTTGCCGCGGCGGTCGAACACGAGCTGCGTCGGCCAGGCCGTCACGCCGTACGCCTTCCACACCGTGAAGTCGTCGTCGTACACGACGGGCCAAGTGATGTCCTGATCGCGCAGCGCGCGCACGACGTTCGCGTGCACGTGCTCTTGCGGCAGCTCGGGCGCGTGCACGCCGACGATCGCCAGATCGTTCGCACCGTACGCGGCGCGCAGCTTGCGCAGCTCCGGCGTGACGTGCTTGCAGTTGATGCAGTCAAAAGTGAACACGTCGACGACGGTCACCCGGCCGGCCGTCGGCGGCGGGCCGGCGGCGTTCGCCCAAGGCGTCGCGCCGAGCACGGGCGACAGCGTGGTGGCGACGGCCAGCAAAATCGATGCGATCACGACGGATCCTCCAGGGGGACGACGACACTGCGGCCGTCAACGCGCAGACGGCCCGCTTCGACGAGCTTCGCGATCTCGGCGCTGACCGTCTCGCGCGTGCTGCCCACCAGCGATGCGACGTCGGCATGCGTCAGCCGCATGTCGATGCGCGTGCCGCCGTCGACGGGCACGCCGTGCTCGACCGCAAGCTTGCCGTACAGGTGCACGATGCGGTCGCCGACGCGCGCGTAGGCCAGGTCTTCCATCGTCTCGCGCGCCTCGCCGAGCTGCCCGCTGAGCACTTTGGCGACGTTCATCGCCAGCGCCGGGTCGGCCGCGAGCAGCGCGAACAGATCGTCCGCGCGCACCGTGCACAGCAACGCGTCCTCGACGACCACCGCGACCGTGGTGCGCGGGCGGTCGTCGAACAGCGTCTCCTCGCCGAAGAAGTCGCCCGCACCGAGCAGCGCGACCGTCACGTCCTTGCCGTCGCGCGTCTCGCGCGCGATGCGCACCGTGCCGCGCTTGACCATGTACACCTTGCGCATCGTGTCGCCCAGGTCGAACACGCGCGTGCCGCGCGGCAGCTCGCACATCACGAACAGGTGCTGGTTCGACACGACGCCGGCTTCGGTGGCCTCGCCGAAGAGCCGGTTCTGCCGCAGATACCAGACCTTGTTCGCGTCGTCCGCGCCGCTGGGCGGGCGCTCAGGCGGGCGCATCGCCGCAAGCTGTTCGAGGGCCGTGCCCAGACCGTCCATCCCGCGATGCTACCACGCCCGCCGCCCGTACGGCCGTAAGCGGCCTTACTTCCCCGCCGGCCCCGTCACGATCCGCACGAAGTCGTTCGGGCGGATCCACTTGGCCATCGCGGCACGGATGCGTTCGGGCGTCGCGGCCAGCTGCGCTTGCGCGTCGATGCGGTCCTGGTCCAGCGGCCGGTCCGTCGACGCGTACTGGATCAGCTGCTCGGCGAGCCCTTCGTACGACTCCTTGCGGATCGGCAGCTCGCCCAGGATCAGCGCTTTGGCGCGCGTGAGCCGGTCGTTGGGCAGCGCTTTTTTCTGCAGCGAGGTGAGGTCGTCGACCACGAGGCGGGCCGCGCGCGAGACGTTCTTCGGATCGGCGCCGTAGCGCACGTTGAACGTGCTGCGGTTCTTCCCGCCCGCCAGGCTCGAACCGACCGTATAGACGTAGCCGTGCAGTTCGCGCAGGTCGTGAAACAGCAGCGACGCGTAGAAGCCGCCGCTGAGTACGGTGTTGGCGAGCTGCAGCACCGCGAAGTCGGGATCGTTGTACGAGATCGGGATGACCTCGCCGAGCCGCACCTCGGACTGCACCCGGCCCGTCGCGGGGATGGTCGCTTGCGCGGACTTGTTGGGCGGAACCACCGGCGGAAACAGATCCGGCTTGGGCCCGGCGGCTTTCCACGCGCCGAAGGATTTGTCGATCGCGGCGCGCGCGTGTTCCGGCGTGACGTCGCCGACCACGACGATCGTGGTGAGATCCGGCCGGTACGCCGACGCGTAAAACGCCTTCACGTCATCGAGCGCGATCGTGCCGACGGTCTCCGGCGTCGCCGTGCGGCGCGCGGGATCGCCGGCGGGATACACCGCCTCGACGAACGCACGGCCCGCCTTGTAGTCCGGGCTCTTCAGCGTGCCGGTGAGCGAGCCGATCGACTGCTGTTTGACGATCCCGAACGCCTGCTGCGGCAATGCCGGATGGAGCTCGTCGTCGGCGAGCAGCTCGACGCCGCGGTCGAAGTCCTTCGACAGCACGTCCAGGCTGAAGTTGTGGCCCGCGCTCACCGTCGCCGCGATCTTGTCGAGCTCCGTCTGATACGCGATGCGGTCGTACGTCGTCGTGCCGTACGAGAACAGCCCGTCGACGACGTCGCCGATGCCGTCCTTGCCGGCAGGATCCTGGATGCCGGGATTGCTCTCGACCTGTCCGCGCACCACGGCGGTGTGTGAGATCGTCGACGGCACCACGATGAGCTTGAGCCCGTTGGGCAGCGTCTGCAGCACGGGATGCACGGTCTGCTCGGGCACGTTCAGCTGCTTGAGAACCTGGCGCGCGAACGCGGGCAGGCCGGTGTGCTCGGTGGGGATGACCGTGTTGTCCTCGCCTTGGCGTGCGCCGAACGCGGAGCCGGCGGCTTCCTTCGGCGTCGAGATCGCCGTCGTCGCGGTGTTCTGGTCGTAGTACGTGCGCAGCACGCGGTTGACGTCGTCGACCGTGACCGATTGCAATCCGGCGAGGTCTTCGTCGGGCGTGCGGTGCTCGACGGCGAGGCTCTGGCTCCACGCCGACGCGAGGCCGGAAATGGAGTTGCGCGCGAACTCCGCCTGCGACACCTCGCGCTGCTTTGCGACGGCGACGAGATCGGCCGGCAAACCCATCTTCTTGTAGCCCTCGATGACGGCTTTGAGATCGGCGACGGCCGTCTCGCCGGTGGTGGTGACAGGGACCGCCGAGCCAACGAAGCTCATGCCGGATTCGGGGAAGGTCACCGACTGCGCGAACGTCCCGAGCGCCTTGCCGGACGCCTGCAACTCGTACAGCGCGCCGCGCTGGCTGTTGAGCACGTCGTTGAGAATCTGCGACGCGAAGTAGTCTTTGCCGTTCTGGTAGCCCGGCACGCGGTATGCGACGAAGCCGATCGTGATCGGATCGGAGCTATTGTCGTGCAGCGTCAGCGGCGTGAGCGGCTTGAGGTGGATTACCGGGCGCGCCGGCAGCTTCGCCGCGGGGATGTCGCCGAACAGCTTTTTCACCTTGGCGATCGTCTGCTGCGGGTCGACGTTGCCGGCGATCACGTAGATCGCGTTGTTCGGGTGGTACCAGCGGTCGTAGTAGCGCTTGAGATCAGGCGCCTGAATCTTCTTGAAGCTCTCGACGGTGCCCAAGCCGAAGTCCGCGTACGGCGTGCCGGTAAACATGTGCTCGACCGTCTTCGTGAACAGGCGGAACGTCGCGCTGGAGTAGTCGCGCGTGACCTCTTGCGTGATCGCGCCGCGCTCCTGGTCCCACAGCTTCTGCGAGTCGAGCACGTTCTGCGCGCGCGACCGCTCGAGGTTGAGCGCGATGTCGAGATACTGCGACGGCATCTCGAAGAAATACTGCGTGATCTGGCTCTGCGTGTCGGCGTTGAACGTACCGCCGGTGATCGCCGTGGTGTCCGCGAACTGCGACGCCGTGATCGTCTTGCTGCCGCGGAACAGCATGTGCTCCTGCGCGTGCGCGATGCCGGTGATCGGCTCTTCCTGCGCACCGGCCAGATAATTCATCCAGGTCGAGACGACCGGCGCCAGCGTGTCGCGCAGCACGACGACCTGCAGCCCGTTGGACAGCGTCGCGCGCGTGACGTCGACCGAGTGCGCAGCCGGAACTTGCGCGCCGGCGGGGCCGAGCGGCGAGATCAGGAACGCGGCCGCAAGCGCAGCGGAAGAAAGGCGGCGGGAGAGAGCCATATGTCGGCATTGTTCCGGAGTCGCCCACAGCCGACCTCGCGGCACGGGGACCGCCCGGATGCACCGTGGAACGACCGACGCCGTGCCCGACCCTGTCCTGCGCGTCGAACGCGAGGGAGCGCGTGCTCGCGTCGTGCTGGCCCGCCCCGAGGTTCGCAACGCCTTCAACGCCGAGCTGATCGCGCGGCTTCGCGATACGTTCCTCGGCCTTGCCGGCGAGCCGGACGTGCGGGTCGTCATTCTGGAGGGAGAGGGCAAGACGTTCTGCGGCGGCGCGGACGTGAACTGGATGCGCGGTTCGCTGGAGCTCTCGGAACACGACAACGTGCGCGACGCCGAGGCGATGTCCGACATGTACCGCGCGATCGACCGCTGCCCGAAGCCCGTGATCGCAAAAGTGCACGGTGCGGCAGTCGGCGGCGGCGCGGGATTGTGCGCGGTCGCCGACGCGGTCGTCGCGGAGGGCGAGACCGTGTTCGGCTTCACCGAGACGAAGCTCGGCATCATCCCCGCGGTGATCTCGCCGTTCGCGATCGCGAAGATCGGCGTGTCGCAGGCACGGCGTTATTTCTTGAGCGGCGAACGGTTCGACGCGCTGCGGGCGCAGGCGATCGGACTCGTGCACGAGGTGTGCGGCATGGACGCGCTCGACGGCACGGTGGACGCGATCGCGCGCGAATTCGACACGGCAGGGCCGTCCGCGGTCGCGGCGGCGAAGCGGTTGATCCCCGCGGTGCGCGCGGCGTCCTACGATGAAACCCGGGAATTGACGGCGCGCGCGATCGCGCGCCAGCGCGTCACCGCCGAAGCACAAGAAGGTTTGCACGCGTTTCTGGAACGGCGCGGCGCCGCGTGGGCGGCGAAGTGATCGCGCGGCTGCTGATCGCGAACCGCGGCGAGATCGCGATCCGCGTTGCGCGCGGCGCGCGCGAGCTGGGCATCGCGCCGGTCGGCGTGTACTCCGACGCCGACGAGCACGCACTGTTCCGCGAAGCGCTGGACGCATCGATCCGCATCGGTCCCGGGCCGGCGAGCGAGTCGTATCTCGACGGCGAGCGCATCGTCGCGGCGGCAAAAACGCTGGGGGCCGACGGGATCCATCCCGGCTACGGTTTCTTGAGCGAGCGCGCGTCGTTCGCGCGCATGGTGGTGGATGCGGGCCTCGTGTTCGTCGGACCCACGCCCGATGCGATCGCCGCGATGGGTTCGAAGATCGACGCGAAGCGGCGC
>JALZBE010000037.1 GCA_030947665.1 Vulcanimicrobiota bacterium
GCCGGAGGCGGCGGCGCGACGGGCTCGGCCGGCTGGACGATCGGCTCGGGTGGCGGCGCGGCCGGGGTGAAGCGCGCGTCGATCGCCTCTTCGTCGTAGCGGAACGACGCGCGGTCGGGTGGCGCGAATCTCGCGCTGTCGGGTGGCGCGAATCTCGCGCTGTCGGGTGGCGCGAATCTCGCGCTGTCGGGTGGCGCGAACCTCTCGCTGTCGGCCGGCGGGGGCGCCTGCGGCGGCGGCGGGGCGGGCGCTTCGGTCAGCGGCGGGGGCAAGGCCGCGAACGAGGGCGGGAGCTGGATCTGGGCGGCGCGGCGCTGCTCCGCGATATCCTGGAGGACGTCCGCTGTGCGCGGCGCGATCCCCGACACGGAGAAGGGCAGGCCGGTCGCGCGCACGGCAAAGGCCGGGGTGGAGCGGACGCGGACGGCCGGCGACGAGATCCCGAGCGTTCCGCCGCCGTCCCAGCCGAGGTCCAGGTGCGCGTCGATCAGCGTCCCCGCGGCGAGCGGGGTGTTGACGATCGTGCCGTAGCGGACGACGACCTCGACGCCGGGATCGACGTCCTCGAGGACGAGCCCGGGCTTCGACCACAGCACCGAGCCGCCGTCGACGTCCAGCAGCGGCACGTCGTTGACCAGCGTCGAGCCGGGCAGGTAGGCCGTATGCGGCGGCAGCTGCCCGCGCAGGACGAGCCGGCTGGCGGCGCCGTCGCCGGTGTTGCGCACGCTCAGCCGGACGTACAGCGGCTCACCGGCGTCGACGGTCTCCGCCGGCTGCGTGCGCAGCGTGGCGCCTTGGTCGAACCGCGGCTCGGCAACGGTAGGGATGGTCACCGGTGCCAGCGCCAGCGGGAGCAAGCCCACCGCTTCGAGCCGTCCGTTCACCGTGATCGCGGTGCCGCGCGCGACCAGCCGCGCGAGGCGCAGCCGCAGCGTCGCTTCGGCGCGCGCGCCCGGCAGGATGTCGCCGAACAGCACCGTCGTGCCGACCAGCGTCGCGCCGTCGACACCCTCGATGCGCGCGTCGTCCGTGATGTCGAGATGCAGGCGCGCGTCGCGCGCGGCGTCGGTGCCTTCGTTCGCGACGACGATCTGAACGTCGCCGTGGCCGCTCGGACGCAGCGGCTCGCCGGCCGGATACGTCAGCGTCGAGGCGCCCGGGGCGAAGCGCGGCCGCGATCGGACCAGCAACTCCAACTGGCCGAGCACCGCGGGCGCGGTCTGATCGTTTTCGAGCCGCGCGCGCAAACGGATCGCGAAGCGGTCGGCGATCGGCGACGCGACGGTGCCGACCAGCGTGAACGTGCGCGTCGCGCCGGGCGCGAGCGTGCCGACGTCGATGCCGGCCGGCTGCACGCGCGCCTCGCTGCCGCCGTCGGCATAGCGCAGCAGTTGCAGCACCGGGTCCGCTTCGATCACGACGCGCACGCCGGTCGCCTGCGCGGTGCCGTCGTTCGCGATGCGGATCGTGCCACGCACGTCGCTGCCCGGCGTGACTTGCGACGACCCGTCGAGCGTGAGCGTGTTGCGCGCTTCGAGGAAGCGCGGCGACGAGCGCACCGTGAGCGTGCGCTCGAACGTGCGCGAGCCCGTCGACCACTGCAGCGAACCCGCGACCGGCAGCGGCGTGCCGTCGACGGCGGGCGAGACGACGTACGCGTCGATCGCCGCCTCGACCCGGCGGCCCGCGTCGATGCGCGCGAACACGAACGATCCCGGCGTGTCGCTCTCGCTGACCGACCGGCCGTCGACCGCGCGCGAACCGGGCGCGTAGCGCAAGCCTTCGGGCAGCGTGAGCCGCACGCGCGCTTCTTCCGCGGCGCACGTCCCGTTGTTCTCGGCGATCAGGCCGACGCGCACGCGCCGGCCCGGTTCGACCTCGCTCGGCGCATCGACGACGAGCCGCGTCGCTTCGGTATCGAACCGGCTGGCGCTGCGCACGGTGAGCTCGGCGCGCGCCAGCTCGAACTCGGCGGTTTCGGCGGACGCGACTGCGCCGCCCAGGACGATGCGCGTGTTGTCGTCGAGCGGCGAGTCGATGCGCGCGCGGTATTCGACGACGAGCGTCGCCCCTGCGGCGAGCGCGGGCGATGCGACCGTCGCGTTGCCGAACCCGAACGGGTCGCCGCCGCGCTCGTCGATCGCGATCTCGCGGCCGTCGATCCGTGCGCTGCCTTCGATGTACGCCGTGCGGTCGGGGACGGGCAGCACCACGACGACGTCGTGCGCCGTCGCATGGCCGCTGTTGCGCACGCGCGCGGTCGCGACGATTTCCTCGCCGGGCTCCGCGACGCGGACGGCTTCGAGCGACGCGACGGTGTCGGGGTTTTCCAGCTGCGGCGCGCTGCTGGCGACCAGCCGCACGACGTTCGAGCCGATGACGTCCGTCTCGTTGCTGGCGAGCGCTGCTTGCAGATCGAGCGGCGCGGCGTTCTCGATGGTCGGCGCCACGACGTAGGCCAGCGCGATGCGCCGCTCGACGCCGGGCGGGACCTCGCCGACGTCGGCACCGTTGGGGCTGAGCAGGCTCGTCTCGCCGCGGACGTCGTCGAGCGGGCGGTCGTCGACGCGCGCGCTGCCGGCGACGTAACGCAGGCCGTCCGGGAGGTTGAACCGCACGCGCAGCCCGGTCGCCGCGGCGCCGCCGAAATTGTAAAACGCGAACGTTGCGCGAACGGTCGTTCCAGGTTCGACCATCCGGTCGGGAGAAACGACGAGCGTTCGCAGCCCTTCCGGTAGCGACGGCGCGCCCGGGGCGAATACTTCCGTCAGCGTCCGCATCAGTCTCGCCCCGTTCGGCGATCTCTGCTCGCCGACCTCGCTTGCAGGTTCTCCATGACGACCATCGCTCACCACTCCGATTACCTCTGCGCCGCCGCGTCCCGGCTCGGCTCCGAAAGCGCCTTCGAAGTCCTCGCCCGCGCGAAGGCGATCGAGGCCACCGGACGACGCGTCGTTCATATGGAGATCGGCGAACCCGACTTCGATACCCCAGACCATATCAAGCGAGCCGGCATCCGGGCGATCGAAGAGAACTACAGCCACTACACGCCGTCCGCGGGCATCCCCGAGCTCCGCGACACGATCGCCGCCTACGCGAGCGCCTTCCGCGGCCTGGCCGAGCCGTTCACCCGGCACCACGTCGTGGTGGGGGCCGGCGCCAAGCCGATCATTTGGAACCTGCTCTCAGCGCTGCTGGACCCCGGCGACGAGCTGCTCTACGCCGACCCCGCGTACCCCGCGTACGCGTCGGCCGCGAGCTACCTTGAAGCGAAGGCGATCCCGGTTCATCTGCTCGAGTCGCGCAACTGGCGCCTCGACCTGGACGAGCTGGCCGCGAAGATCACGCCGAAAACCAAAGCCGTCGTCATCAACTCGCCGCACAATCCAACCGGCGGCGTGCTGACGCGCGAAGACCTCGAGACGATCGCGGCGCTCGCGCAGCGCCACAACTTCCTGGTGATCGCGGACGAGATCTACTCGCGCAACATCTACGGCCCCACGTTCGAGTCGATCACGCGCATCGACGGGATGCGCGAACGCACCATCATCGTCGACGGGTTCTCGAAAGCCTATGCGATGACGGGCTGGCGTCTCGGCTACTGCATCGCACCCGAAGAGATCGCCAAGCGCGTGACGCTGTTCAACAACAACACGTTCTCGTGCGTCGCGACGTTCGTGCAGCGCGCCGGCATCGCGGCGCTGACCGGCGACGACGCGCCGGTGCAAGCGATGAACGCGACCTTTCGCGAGCGCCGCGACGCGATCGTGTCCGGGCTCAACACCATCCCGGGGGTTTCGTGCACGATCCCCGAAGGCGCGTTCTACGCGTTCCCCAACGTCTCGCAGCTCACCACCGACGACAAGCACCTCGCGAAGTGGCTGCTCGAGAACGCGGGCGTTGCGTGCCTGGGCGGCTCCAGCTTCGGCGCCGCCGGCAAAGGCTATTTGCGGTTCTCCTACGCGGCGTCGCTGGACGACATCGGCTGGGCGCTGGACCAGTTGCGCGAGGCGTTACCGCGCTACAGCGCGTAACAACCCGGACACGAAGCGCTAACGCCGGAGAGTCAAACTCATCGCATGGAACCGACGGGTGCGGAGACGCGAACGATCCTCGAACAGCTTGCCCTGGGCTTCGGCGCCCTGCAAAGCCGCGCCGATTCCACGGACAGCCGTTTGAATACACTGCACCACCACGTCGAGCACATCTCCGGGCGCGTCGAGCACCTGTCCGGGCGCATCGATGACGTTCACGCTCTCGTGATCACGGTCAAGGACGCGGCCGAGCTGCAGTCGCTCCGCGTGGGCGCGATCGACGACCACCTCAAGGAGGTCGATCGGCGCCTGACCGCTCGAACGGACAACCTCGAACGGCGCATGGAACGCGGCTTCACCCGCGTCGACGAACGTTTCGACGCGCTGACCGCCGAGATGCGCAGCGGGTTCGACGAACTCAGGCGCAGCGACCGGCGGCGCCGGCCGAAGCGTGACGACTAACGACGGAGCTCAGCCGGTTCCGCTGCCGCCGCCCCGCAACGGCGTGTCGTGCAGCGAAGCGACGCGCGCGCCGGCAAACGGAACTGCACCGGAGATCGCGCCACGTACGCGCTGTCGGGCGCGTTCGATCGCTTCGTCGAGCGGGGCGCCACGCGCCAGGCCCGCCGCGATCGTGACCGCGAGCAGATCGCCCGTTCCGCGCAACGTGCCGGCGACGCGCGGCGCGGGAAACTCACGCGTGCCGCCCGCATCTGCGAGGACGTCGATCGCGTCGCCCTCGAGGTGACCGCCCTTGACGAGCACGGCGCTCGCGCCGAACGCGAGCAGCGCCGCTGCCGCGCCGTGCATCGCGTCGATGCCGGCGATCTCGCGGCCGAGGAACGCGCTCGCCTCGTCGAGGTTCGGCGTGAGCAGCGTCGCGCGCGCGAACAGCGTGTCGCGGAGCGCGATGCGCGTCGCGTCGTCGGCGAGCGTGTCGCCGCCGCTCGCGGCGAGCACCGGGTCGACCACGACGGGGACGTTCGGAAACGAGTCGAGTGCGGCCGCGACGGCGCGCACCGCTTCCGCCGAAAGCAGCGCGCCGACGTGAAACGCGCCGACGCCCGCGGCACGTAATGCATCGAACTGGGCGTGAATCGTCGCGCCGTCGACGGCGACGGATGCGCGCACGTGATCAGCATCCTGGGCCGTGACGCCGGCGATCACGCACACCGGGCGCACCGCATCGGCCGCGAGCGCGAGCATCGCGAACGTGAGCCCCGTGAACGCGAGCGGATGTGTCGTGCCGACCGTCGCGACGACCGTCATGACGTCACCGCGCGGCGGCGTTCCAGCGCGCGACGAGCTCGCGCGCCGCGGCTTCGACGTCGTCTCGCATCAGCGCCGAGAGCACGGCCGCCATCGGCGCGCCGGTCTCGCGGACGCGAGCGATCTCGTCCAGCCCGATCCCGCCGATCGCCGCGCACGGGAGCGCGGTCGCCTCGACGACGGCACGCACGCCGCTGAGGCCGATGGGCAAACCCGCGTCGCCCTTCGACGGCGTCGCGAACGCCGGGCCGGCGCCCACGTAGTCGATCAGCGCGGGATCGGCGGCGCGCGCTTCCTGCGGCGTCCCGCACGAGAGCCCGATGATGCCGTCGCGCAACGCCGTCCGCACCGCACGCAGGTCGAGGCGGGCCGCGTCCTCCTGACCGAGGTGGACGCCGTCGGCCAGGCGCGCCAACCGCACGTCGTCGTTGACGATCGCGAGGCCGCCGGCAGCCCGCACACGCGTCGCGACCCCGATCAACGTCGCGCCGTCGATCCCGTTCTTCGCGCGGATCTGGACGAGCCGGATCCCGCCGCGCAACAACGCCTCCGTGAACGCGATCGGCTCGACCCGGTCCGGGTCGACCAGGGCGTACACGCCCCGCAAACGCGAACGAGGAGCGTCGCCGCTCCTCGCCGCCGTCATCGCCCGAGGTGCCTTACTGCAGCGGGTTCTGCGGGTTGACCACCGCGACCGTGATCGAGCCCGGCGGACCGGTCGGCGTGAACGTGGTTCCCAGCCCCGAACCCGTGATCTTGCCGGGCTGCGCGTTCACGACGACGCAGTACGGGAAGTTGGGCGTGAGCGTCGAGCCCGGCGGCACCGGGAGGACCGTTGGCGGGATGAAGATGATGTTGGCCTCGTTCACGGGGTCGATCGCGATGTAGATCCCGAAGTCCTGGGTGTACGGCGTCGTCACGCCCGCGGTCGTTATGTTGACATTCGCGCACGGCTTCGTCTGTCCGAGCGTGTTCGCGATGTACGTCCCGCCGGTCGTCAACGCCGCGCTCCAGCGGTAGTTGTTACCGGACAGGATGCCGTTTTGCGAGCCGTGGACCTGAACCGCGCTCAACCCGATGCCCGCGCCGGGCAGCACGCGCGCGATGTTCGACGGCGCCGAGGTGGTGATGATCACGTGGTCGGGGCTCGGGTCGTTACCGCCGAAGCCGAGGACCGAGCCGCCCCCGCTGCAAGCGCTGAGTGCGACGGCGCTCAGGACGGCGGCGAGGGAAAGGACGTAGCGACGCATGGATACGACTCCCGTGAGAACGGAAAAACGTCGGCGCCGTCTTCCGAAGGCCGCCGCCGGGCGGTGCGACCGTTCCGTAGCCTGGACAGCGGTTCCTCTCTCCATCAGGTCGACGGCGCGACGGGGACCGTCAACTCGAACGGCTCGTCGGCGCCCTCCCGCAGCGCCGGCGCGACGGTAAGCGACCATGAGCGTTTCACGTCCCCCAGACGCGGCGCCGTGAACGCCAGCGATCCGGTGTACTGCGAGTTCGGTGCCAGTCGGACGCCCTGGAAGAGCGGCTTATCGGTGACGGTCCAGTTCTTGGTGGCCAGGATGCGGTAGACGCCGCCGCGGTCGTCGCGCAGCACGGTCTTGCCGTACGGGAGCAGCGTCACGACGTTTTCGCCCACGTTGGCGAAGGTCACGACCACGTCGATCCGGTCGGGGAAGAAGTCGACCTTCTTCACCGTCACCCGCAGGCCCGAGGCGTCGGCCGTCGACGCCGATGCGAACGCGCGATACGGTTTGCCGGGATCTTTGATGTGCAGCACGCCGTGCTCGGGGAGCACGCCCAGCGGCACGGTCGCGTCCACCTCGCGCTGTTTGTCGGTCGCGTGGTCGACGTATGCGATGCGCTCGCGCACGAAATACACGCGTCCGCGGTCGTCGCCGCGCGCGCCCGCGACCGACGCGCGCCGGAGCACGATGCCGTCCGCCGCAAACACGCTGCGGTACGACACGGCGTCGCCGAAGTATTTGCGCTCGTCGTCGGTGAGCAGCGCGAACGCGCGGTCGTAGCGGCCGGCGCGCAATGCGTCGACGTACTTCTTGACCACGGCGGTTTGCGCGTTGTCGGGCGCCGGTCCGTACTGCACCGCGCGGCGCGGCGCGGGCGTGGCGCCGAGCATGGTCAGGCACAGCAGCGCGCACGCGCCGCGCGCGTACGTTCTCACGATGACTCGCCCAACAGCAGATCGGCGATGCGCACGAGATCCGCCGGATCCGCGTAGCGCAGCTCGATCGTCCCGCCGCGCTCGTGCTGCACGACGCGCACCTGCGTGGCGAATTTGTAGCGCAGGCGCTCGACGAACGCGTCGTCGTCGGCACTCGCGCGCTGCGCCGGAGCGCCCGCGCGCGCGCGCTTGGGCGCGGCGTCCTGCGCGAGTTTTTCGAGGGCGCGCACGGACAGCTCTTCATCGACCGCGCGGCGCGCCATGGGCTCGCGCCGCTCGGCGGGGAGCGCGAGCAGCGCGCGCCCGTGTCCGGCGGTGAGCTTGCCGTCGCGCACGTATTGTTTGATCGAGTCGGGCAGCGACAGCAAACGCAGCGCGTTGGCGATCGAAGGGCGGCTCTTGCCGACGCGTTCGGCGACTTGCTCTTGCGTGAACTCGTACGCTTCCATCAAGTGCGCGAAGCCCATCGCCTCTTCGAGCGCGTCGAGGTTCTCGCGCTGCAAGTTCTCGATGATCGCGACCTCGAGCGCTTCGCGGTCGTCCGACGGCCGCACGATCGCGGGGATCGTCTGCAATCCCGCCGCCTGCGACGCGCGCAGCCGCCGCTCGCCGGCGATCAATTCGTAGCCGCCGCCGCGCTCGCGCACGATGACGGGAACCAGCACGCCGAAAGCCGCGATCGACGCGCGCAGTTCGTCGAGCGCGCCCGCCGCGAACGTCGTGCGCGGCTGATGCGGGTTCGGCCGAATCTGCGCGATCGGGATCTGCTGCAGGTCGCGCTTGGGCGGCGGCGCCGCCGTCATCACGTCCGCCGTGCCGCCGTCGCCCAGCAGGGCGCCGAGGCCGCTTCCGAGTCCGCGCTTGCTCACGCGACCAATTCCTTTGCGAGAGAAAGGTACGCCTGCGCGCCGCGGCTCCTCACGTCGAACAGGATCGCGGGCTTTCCATAGGACGGCGCTTCCGACAGCCGGATGTTGCGCGGGATCTGCGTATGGAACACGCGGTCCGGGAAGTAGCGGTGGACTTCCTCGAGGACTTCGGTCGCCAGCTTGGTACGTCCATCGAACATCGTGATCAACACGCCGCGGATCGCGAGCTCCGGATTGAGACCTTCTTTGATGCGCCGCACGATCGCGACGAGCTGGCTGAGCCCTTCGAGGGCATAGTATTCCGCCTGCACCGGGATGATGATTTCGGTCGCCGCCGTCAGCGCGTTGATCGTCAGCAATCCGAGTGACGGCGGGCAGTCGATCAGCACGTCGTCGTAATCGCGCAAAACCGTAGAAAGTGCGTTTTTCAAACGGTTTTCGCGTTGCAATGCGGAGACGAGCTCGACCTCCGCGCCGGCGAGGTTCAGCGTCGCGGGAACGATGAACAAGTTCTCGACTTCGGTCGGCCGCGCGACGTCTTTCACTGCAGCGTGCTGCAGCAAGACGTTGTAGATGTCGCGCTCGACCGCGCGCTTGTCCACGCCGACGCCTGTCGTGGTATTTCCCTGCGGGTCGATGTCCACCACGAGGACCCGCCGGCCGAGCAGCGCGAGGGACGCGCCGAGGTTGACGGCGGTCGTCGACTTGCCCACCCCGCCCTTTTGGTTGACGATCGCGATCACGCGGGCAGTCGTCTGCTCCGGAACAACCAACGAGCCGAACCTACTTTGGGGACGCGCTGAAATGCTCGTCGATATAGCGTTCAGCACGCTCGGCGAGCAAGCCCGCCTCGTTCCGAGACGGGTCGTCGGTGACCTCCTCGAACAGCGCGTGGAGCACCTCTCCCACGCGCCGGTCGCCGCGAAATCCGCTCGGCGCGACGCCTTTTCGCACGAGCGCCGCCACGACGTCGTCGCCCGAGATCACGAGGTCGCGGACGCTGAACGGCGGGTCTTCCGCGAGGACCGCCGCGATCCGCGCTTCGAACCGTTCGTTCGCGTCGTCGCGCTTGGGCAGGCCCGAGCCGTCGATGTCGGCCAAGCGCAGCGCGAAGAGGCGGGCGAGGTGCTGGGGGCCGAGCCGCCGGATGAAACGGCGCAGCGTCTTGGCCTGGGCGTCGGGATCGGCCGAGTACATATGGTGCAGCACGAGGTGAGCGACCGTATCCACGACGTCGCTCGGCAGGCGCAGGCGCGCCAGCATCGGCGGGACCATCTCGGCACCGACCTGCTCGTGCTGGTAGAACGTGTTGCCGCGCCCGTCAGGCCGCGGTGCAGCGGTCCGAGGCTTGCCGACATCGTGCAGGAGCGCCGCAAGCCGCAGCGTGACGTCCCCGGCCGGCGCCGCGTCGAGCGTCGCGAGGTTGTGGCGGTAGACGTCGTAGGCGTGCCAGTCGTTCTGATCGACCTCCAGCCCTTCCAGCAGCTCGGGCCAGACGTGCACCAGCACGCCGGTATTGCGCAGGATCTCTAGCCCGACCGACGGCGCGGCCGCCTCCAGCAGCTTGGCGACCTCCTCGCCGATCCGCTCGGCCGACACGGTAGCGACGAGGCCGGCGGCCGCGCGCATCGCCGCCGCGGTGCGCTCCGTCGGCGCGAAGCCGAACCGGGCCGCGAACTGCGCCGCCCTGAGGAGGCGGAGCGGATCTTCCTCGAACGTCGACTCGTCCACGATGTCGATCCGCGCGGCGCGAATGTCCGCGACCCCGCCGTACGGGTCCACGACGGCGTCGTCCGCCAGCCGCCGGGCGATCATGTTCATCCGGAAGTCGCGTCGGCGGAGGTCGTCCTCGAGCGGGACGCTGGGCCCGGCCTCGACGGCGAAGTCTTTGTGCCCGACGCCGGTCGAGCGCTCGCGCCGCGGCAGCGCGATGTCGGCCTCGCCCGCCGCGTGCCGGAACTTCAGGACGGCGAAGGACGCCCCGACGACGTCGACTCGTCCGACCACCCGCAACGCGTCGAGCAAGTCCGCCTGCGCAACGCCGGTCACGACGTAGTCGAAATCTTTCGGCGTCCGTTCGACCCCGTCGACGCGCTCCCGGAATTCGTCGCGGACGCGTCCGCCGACCGCGTAAACATCGGCCGGGGCGAGGGCGGCGACCAAGACGTCGTCCAGCGGGTGGCGCACAGAGACTGTATTCTCGATCAAGGCCTCGACCGCGCCTCCGTCGATGGTCACGCGTCGTGACCAGGCCTGCGCCTACGTTCCACGACGAACATTTCTCTGCCGCGCAAAGGAATGTTCCTCGTGGAACGTTCGGCTCAACCGCAGAGTGGGCGCTTGGCCGGGATGCCGTTCTTGCGAGGGAAGCGGGGGCTCGTCGGCGATCGCTTTACCAAAATGAGGATGCGGCGCTCGCCGTCCACCGAGCGCTCCTCGACGAGCTCGGCTCCGAGCACCAGCGCGGCGTCGGTGACGGCGTTGCGCTCGGGCGTCGCCAACGAACCGCGCTGGAGTAGCGCTCGGCCTCCGATCGCGAGGAACGGTACCGTGAGCTCAGCGACGGTCGCCGCGCTCGACACCGCGCGCGCCGTGGCCGTCCCGAAGCGTTCGCGATAGGCGGGATTCCGGGCGACGTCTTCGGCCCGGCCGGCGACGGCTTCGCCTTCGAGGCCCATTTCTATCAGCGCGCCGGTTAGAAAAGTCGCGCGCTTCTTGATGGGCTCGAGCAACGTGACGCGCGCCCCAGTGGCCAGCGCCAGCGGGATTCCCGGGACGCCGTTGCCCGAGC
>JALZBE010000313.1 GCA_030947665.1 Vulcanimicrobiota bacterium
AACCTACCCCGTGCCGCGTGCCTTGGATGAGGCCGGCATCGCCGCGATCGTCCGCGCCTTCGCCGACGGCGCGCGCCGCACGCTCGAGGCGGGCGGTTCCGTCATCGAGATCCACGGCGCCCACGGCTACCTCGTCCACGAGTTCCTCTCGCCGCTGGTCAACCGGCGGACCGACCGCTGGGGCGGCTCGTTCGAGAACCGCACCCGCCTCCTGCTCGAGATCGTGCGCGCCGTCCGCGCCGTATGGCCCGAGCGGTTGCCGCTGTTCGTGCGGCTCTCGGCGACGGACTGGGTCGCCGGCGGCTGGGACATCGAGCAGACAATCGAGCTGGCTCGCCTGCTGCGCGAGCAAGGCGTCGATTTGATCGACGTCAGCTCCGGGGGCGCCGTGCCCGTGCCGCCCGGGACGATCCCGGCCGCGCCGCTCTACCAGACCCCGTTCGCCGAACGCGTCCGCCGCGAGGCCGGGATCGCCAGCGGGGCGGTGGGCCTGATCGCGGAGCCCGCCGACGCGGAGGCGATCGTGGCCGGCGGCCGCGCGGACCTCGTGTTCCTCGCGCGCGAACTGCTGCGCGACCCGTACTGGCCGCTGTTCGCGGCGCGCGCGCTCGCCGCGGAGGTCGCCTGGCCGCCGCAGTACCGGCGCGCGAGCGGCGACCGCGCGACGATGCGGGTCCCGGCCCCGGTCTAGCTCCGCCCGGCCTTCGGGTAGGCGGCGGCGGGCGCGTCTACCCGGTTTTGTGTATGGGGGTCTCGACACCGGACCGGCTAGCGTGTAGGCGAGAGGAGTTCGCCTGATGAGAAGAGTTGCGGTCCTGGCCGTCATCACTGGAGTGATCACCGCCTCCTGTTCGGGAGGCCATAGCGCGAGTACGATTCCGGCCGCGGGCGGTTCGGGGTCGCAGAGCCCGATGAGCCTGATCGGTGCGCACAGCACCCGGGCGAAATCGGGGATCACGGCGCCGCCCGGCTGGGCGACGACGGGGACCGGTGCGATCGCGTTGGCGAACGCCGCCGACCTCGGCGAGCTGGCCGCCACGAAGCCGGTGAACGTCACGCTCGGCCTGCAGATGCGCAACGTCGACGCCGTGAAGGCCGCGATCGCGGCCCGGCAAGTGATGTCGCGTGACGCGTTCGTGAGCCAATATGCGCCGTCGAGCGAGCAGGTCGCAGCGGTCACCACCTACCTCACCAGCCAGGGCTTCAGCAACGTGTCGGCCGCGCCGAACAACATGCTCGTGTCCGCGACCGCGTCGGCCGCGACCGTGGAGAAAGCGTTCAACACGACGCTGCACGGCTATTCCGTGAACGGCGCGACGTACTTCGCGAACACGCAGCCGGCGTTCGTGCCGACCTCGCTCGGCAACAACGTCGTGGCGGTGCTCGGGCTGACGAACTTCCCCGGCCTCAAGGCGCATCCGTCCACGCAGCCGATCTCGAATGTCAGCCCGGGCGTCTTCGACGCGAACGGTGCGCCCAAGCCGACCGGCTGCCTAAAGAACGTCAACGGGACGACCGGCGCGCCGGTGTGCCCGCGCTTCTACGATCCCGCGACCTTCAACATCACGTACGACGCCGGCTCGACGCCGCCCGCGACCAACACCGAGATCGCGATCTTCACGGTCGGCGATCCCACCATCGCGATCAGCGACTTCCGTTACAACGAGTCGCAGTTCGGCATGCCGCAGGTTCCGATCAACATCGTGCACGCGCAGCCGCAGACCGCCGACATCAGCGGCAACGGCGAGTGGACGCTCGACATGACGTACTCGCAAGGCATGGCGTACAACGTCAAAGCGCTCGATCTGTATGAAGTCGCGTCGTTCTCGTTCACCGATTTGACCGTCGCGCTGAACCGCTGGGCGAGCGACGACCGCGCACCGATCATGAACGCGTCGGTCGGCGGCTGCGAAGTGTTCCCGTACCAGTCGGGCGACATGCTCGTCGGTGACATGATCCTGGTCGAAGCGGCCGCACAAGGACAAACGCTTTTCGCATCGACCGGCGACACGGGCGGATACTGCGGCGCCGCGGGCGTTCCGCCAAACGGCGGCGTGGGCGGCGTGCCGATGATCGAGTACCCCGCGGCGTCACCGTACGCGGTCGCGGTCGGCGGCACCGACACGTTCAGCAACGTCGACGGCACGTATCTGGGCGAACAGTCGTGGCAGTCGGGCGGCGGCGGGCTGAGCCAGTTCGAGTACTCGCCGGCGTGGGAATCACCGACGCAGCCCGTCGGCACAACGCCCGCCGGCTACAGCTTCCGCGGTTCGCCGGATATCGCGTACGACGCGGCGCTGGAGACGGGCGCGATCGTGTACCAAGGCGGCGTGTCGTACCTCACCGGCGGCACGAGCCTGTCGTCGCCGATGGCGGCGGGCGTGTACGCGCGCATGCAGAGCGCGCACGGCAATGCGCTCGGTTTTGCGGCGCCGCTGCTCTACAGCCTGTACCGCGGCAGCACGCCGACGCAGATCGCCGGCCCGCCGGAAACCGAGCTGATCGGGCCCTTCCACGATATCTTGCAAGGCACCAACGGTTTGTACACCGCGCTGCCGCACTACGACTACACGACGGGCCTCGGCAGCCTCGACATCGCCAAGCTCTACGCGGCGCTGGGACACTAGGAGCGCAACGATGAAAAAGCTACTCGGCATCGCCGTCAGCACGGGACTTCTCACCGCGTCGTGCTCCGGCGGCGGCGTGATGAGCCATCTCCTGCCGGGCGCCGGCTCGGCGAACAGCGCGCACGGGCGCGCGGCGCAGACGGCAATCGTCGCGCCCGACGGCTGGTCGGCGACCGCGACGCGCGGCGCGACCATCGCGAACGGCACCGATACCGGCGCGCTGGCGCCGTCCACGCCGCTGACCGTGCGGCTCGGCCTCAACCTGCACAACGAAGATCAGCTCAACACGCTGATTGCGTCGCGGCAGCGCATCTCACAAGGACAGTTCGCGGCGCAGTTCGGCCCGACGCCGGCCGAGGTGCAATCCGTCGTGTCGTACCTTCGCGCGCAAGGCTTCACCAACGTGCAAGCCGACACGCAGCTGGTCAGCGCGGACGGCACCGCGGCACAAGCTTCGAAGGCGTTCAACACCTCGCTCGAGTCGTTCCAGCTCGGCGGCGCGAACGTGTTCGTCAACACGACGCCGGCACTGGTGCCGTCGTCGCTGGGCGGCGTGGTCAGCGCGGTGCTCGGGCTGTCGAACGCCGCGAAGATGTCGGTGACGCCGGTCAACTGCCTTAAAGGCGCCGTCGCGCCGACCGGGCAATGCGTGCCGCGGTTCGAGGCCGCGACCGTGCAGGCGTTCTATGACGCGGGCGGCACGCCGACCGGTTCGGGAACGACCGTCGCCGTGATGGCCGAAGGCGACGTCTCGCAAACGGTGAGCGACCTGCGCATCGCCGAGAACAAACAGGGACTGCCGCAGGTGCCCGTGACGGTCGTCAAAGTGGGCCTGTCGAGCCCCGACACCGCCGGTGTGGTGGAGTGGGATCTCGACACGCAGAGCTCGACCGGCATGGCGCAAAACGTGCAGACGCTCTACATCTACGCAACGACATCGCTGTCGGACTCAGACATTGCGAACGAGTACAGCAAGTGGGTGTCGCAGAACGTCGCGCAGCTCGGCAACTCGTCGTTCGGCGAGTGCGAGTACCAAGCGTGGCTCGACGGCGCGATGAAGGTCGACGACAATCTCTTCAAGCAGGGTGCCGCGCAAGGCCAGACGATGTTCGTCTCGACCGGCGACACCGGCGCGTCCTGCGCGCTCGCGCCGACGAACGGTGCGCCGATGTCCGGGCCGCCGATGGTGGAGTATCCCGCGGCGTCGCCGTACGCCGTGGGCGTCGGCGGGACGTCGGCGGTCGCGAACGCGGCCGACGCGAGCTATGCCGGTGAAGCCGCGTGGAACGCGGGCGGCGGCGGGCTGAGCCAGTTCGAGAACTCGACGAGCTGGCAGCAGGCGGTGATCCCGTCGAGCACCGGTCTCGCCGCGACCAACCTGCGCGGTCTGCCCGACATCGCGATGACGGCCGATGCGTTCGCGGGCGCATACCGCGTGTACGGCGGCAACATCCCCGGCGTCGGCGACTGCAGCGCGGGCTGTGCGGTCGGCGGCACCAGCGAAGCGTCCCCGATCGCGATGGGCTCCTACGCGCGCCTGATGTCCGCGCACGGCAACGCGCTCGGCTTCGCGGCACCGCAGCTCTACCGGAACTACCTCCAGCACCAGAACGGCGCGACGACGGTCAACGGGCCGCCGCCGACGCAGGCGCTGGGCGGGTTCCACGACATCATCACGGGCGGCAACGGCGCGTACACCGCGCTGCCGGGCTACGACTACACGACGGGCCTGGGTACGCTCGACATCACGGTGATGAACGGCCAGATCGGCCAGTAACGCCGAACGGTTCGAACGGTTCGGATGGAGAGGCGCCGGTCGCAGGACCGGCGC
>JALZBE010000314.1 GCA_030947665.1 Vulcanimicrobiota bacterium
GCGTTTCGGTCGTCAGGACCAGCGCGCCGATCGAGGCCGCGTTTTGCAGCGCCGAGCGCGTGACCTTGAACGGCTCCACGATGCCGGCCTTGACCATGTCGACGAGGTCGCCCGTCATCGCGTCGAAGCCCTGGCCGGGCGCCGCCGTCTTGACGCGGTTCACTTCGACACTGCCTTCGAAGCCGGCGTTCTCCGCGATCTGGCGGAGCGGCTCCTCGAGCGCGCGCGTGATGATGCCCACGCCGATCTTCTCGTCGGCGTTCTCCGTCTTGCCCTGGAGCTCGATGAGCGCCTTGACCGCGTGCACCAGCGAGCTGCCGCCGCCCGGGATCATGCCCTCTTGCACGGCAGCGCGGGTCGCGGAAAGCGCGTCCTCGATGCGGTGCTTCTTCTCTTTGAGCTCGGTCTCGGTGGCCGCGCCGACCTGGATCACCGCGACGCCGCCCGACAGCTTCGCGAGGCGCTCTTGAAGCTTCTCGCGATCGAAATCGCTGTCGGTGTCTTCGATCTGCCGCTTGATCTGTTCGATGCGGCCCTTGATGGCTTCGGGCTTGCCCTTGCCGTCGACGATCGTCGTCTCTTCCTTGGTGACCTTGACGGTCTTGGCCTGACCCAGCAGGTCCGGCGTGATCTTGTCGAGCTTGAGGCCGAGCTCTTCGGAGATCACCGTCGCGCCCGTGAGCGTGGCGATGTCCTTAAGCATTTCCTTGCGGCGGTCACCGAAGCCCGGCGCCTTGACGGCGACGGTGGTGAACGTACCGCGCAGCTTGTTCACGACGAGCGTCGCGAGGGCTTCGCCTTCGACGTCCTCGGCGATGATGAGCAGCGGCTTCTGCATCTGCACGATCTTCTCGAGCAGCGGCAGGATGTCGGCGATCGCCGAGATCTTGCGCTCCGTCACGAGGATGTACGTGTCGGTGAGATCCGCGACCATGCGCTCCGAGTCGGTCACCATGTACGGCGAGATGTAGCCCTTGTCGAAGAGCATGCCGTCTTTGGTCTCGACGTCGGTCTTCATCGACTTCGACTCTTCGACCGTGATGACGCCGTCTTTGCCGACGGCTTCCATCGCCTCGGAGATCAGCGAGCCGATCGTCTTGTCGTTGGCGGAGATCGACGCGACCTGCGCGATCTTCTCCGCCGTGTCGACGGTCTGAACCATCTTCTGCATCTCTTCGACGGCCTTTTCGACCGCCGCTTCGATACCGCGCTTGATCAGCAGCGGGTTCGAGCCCGCCGTGACGTTGCGCAGACCTTCGCGGATGATGGCCTGCGCCAGCACCGTCGCGGTGGTCGTGCCGTCGCCGGCGATGTCGTTGGTCTTGGAAGCGACTTCCTTGACGAGCTGCGCGCCCATGTTCTCGAACGTGTCGGGGAGCTCGATCTCTTTGGCGATCGTCACGCCGTCGTTGGTGATGGTCGGCGAACCGAACTTCTTGTCGAGGACGACGTTACGCCCCTTCGGTCCGAGGGTGACCTTCACCGCGTCGGCGAGGATGTTGGCGCCGCGCTCGAGCGCGCGCCGTGCCTGCTCGTCGAATACGAGTTGCTTTGCTGCCATGGTGTGCTGTTAAACTCCGGCCGGAACGCGCTCATCGCTCATGACAGCGAGAACGTCTTTTTCCGAGATGATGAGGTACTCTTTGCCTTCGAGCTTGATTTCCGAGCCCGAGTACTTCGAGTAGATGATGCGGTCGCCAGGCTTGACGTCCATCGGCAGCTTGGTGCCATTGTCGAGCGTGCGGCCGGTGCCGACTGCGAGGACGCGGCCTTCCTGCGGCTTCTCTTTTGCCGTGTCAGGAAGGAAGACGCCGCCGGCGCTCTTCTCGGCCTGTTCCACGTGCTCGACGACCACGCGATCGCCCAGTGGCTTGAGATTCACGAATATCCATCCTCCGGAAGCGGTTTGAATGCTAACGGTAATGAGAGAGGGGCATGGGCTTGGCAGTGCTCACCCGAGAGTGCCAGCCGGATATAGAGATTAGCAGACTCGGCAGTCGAGTGCAAGTGGAAAAGCCGGGGCGGCCCAGGCTGTCCCGGGAAGGGTCTTGCTCGTGAGTACCTCCCGCGTCGCGGTCGAGCGCGTCGTCCGCTGTCCGTTCTCCGTGGCGCACGACTACGCCGAGGACTTTTTCGCCCACGCAGGCGAGGGCGTCGAGCTTCACGTGCCGCTCCGCGACCTCGCCCCCACCCGCGGCGGGCACCTGCGCCGGCGGGTGCGGCTGGTCGCCCAGCGCCAGCGTGACGAGCATGAACCGGGCCGGGCCCACGACGCGCTGGAGATCGATTGGACCGCCGGCACGCGCTTCTTCCCCGACTTCCGGGGCCATCTGCGCTTGCGGATCGACTCCATCGAGACGACGCTGCTGATGCTCGACGGCACCTACGAGCCGCCGGGCGGGCCGTTCGGGGTCGTGTTCGACCTGCTGGTCGGGCGGCGGGTCGCCCGGGCGACGATGCGCGACCTGCTCCGGCGGCTCGGCGACGCGATGGAGCACCGCGAGGCGAAGTTTCGCGCGAGCGATCCGGCGAAGCCCTGACGCCGTGGAACAGACCATGGCGCTGCGCGATCAGCTCAAGGCGGGGCTCGTCGCGGGCCTCACCGCGGGTATCCTGATCGACCTCTTCCTCTTCGCGATGCAGCTGGCGACGGGCACCCCGCCCGACAAGCTCGCCGGCAACTTCGTCTTCATCGCGGCGGTGGTGCTCGGGCCGGGCGCATACACGAACCCCATCGCGGTGCCGCTGGGGATCGTGCTGCACTTCTGCGTCGCGATCGGCTGGGCGCTGGGCTATGTCTACCTCGTGCGCTCCCAGCCGCAGCTGGTCGCGCGGCCGTGGATCTCCGGCGCGGCGTACGGGCTCGTCGTCTACGTCTTCATGGAGATCATCCTGATCACCGCGGGGCAGTACCACCGCGTGGCGCCAGGGCTGCTGTTCACGCAGATGATCGCGCACGTCGTGTTCTACGGCATCCCCGTCGCGGTGATCGCGTCGCGGATGCTGCGTTCGGTCGTGGTGAACCCTTCGACAAGCTCAGGGTGACGGGAGCGGACGAGCTAGGGTGACGGGAGCGGTGGCTTGATCGCGGAGATCGCGGTCGATCTTGGCGCGATCGCGCGCAACGCCGTCGCGCTTGCGCAACTCGTCGCGCCCGCGCGGTTGACGGCGGTCGTCAAGGCGAATGCCTACGGGCATGGGCTCGTGCCCGTCGCGCGCGCGCTTGCGCCGCATGCTGCGCGGTTGTGCGTGTATGCGTTGAGCGAAGCCGTCGCGTTGCGCGATGCCGGGATCGATGCGGCCGTGCACGTGCTCGGGCCCGTGCCTGCGGATGAGCTCGAGATCGCGCACGCGGCGAACGTGCAGCTGACGCTGTGGGATCGCGAGCTCTATGCGCGCCAAGTCGCGAGCGTTGCGCGGCGGCGGCGGCGGAATTTCGCCGTGCACGCGAAGATCGACACCGGCGTCGTGCGCCTCGGCATCCCGGCCGACGACGCGCCGGGCGTGCTCGCGCAGTACGTCGCGACGCCGGAGTTGGAGCTTGCGGGCGCGTTCACGCACCTTGCGGCGGCCGAAGAGATCGACTCGACGTTTACGCTCGAGCAGCTCACGCGCTTTCTTCTTGCGACACAAGCGCTCGACGTGCGCGTTGAACGCCATGCCGCCGCGACCGCGGCGGCGATCCTGTGGCCCGAGGCGCGGCTGGACGCCGTGCGCTGCGGCATCGGCGTGTACGGAATCTGGCCGAGCGACGAGTCGGAGACATTGATGCGCGACCGCGGCTTGCTGCTCGAACCGGCATTGAGCTGGCGCACGCGCATCGTCGCGCTGCACGACGTCGAGCCGGGCACGACCGTCGGCTACGGCCGCACGTGGCGCGCCGAGCGGCCCGCGCGCATCGCGACGTTGCCGATCGGGTACGCCGAAGGGCTGCCGCGCAGCGCCGGCAACACGGCGCACGCGCTGGTGCGCGGGAGGCGTGTCCCCGTCGTCGGACGCATCTGCATGAACATGGCGTTCCTGGACGTGACGGACGCGCCCGGCGCGGCCGTCGGCGACACGGTCACGCTGATCGGCCGCGACGGCGATGCCGCGATCACCGCCGAGGAGCTGGCGGCGGCTTGCGGCACGATCGGGTACGAGATCGTCGCGCGGCTCCCCGCCGACGTTCCGCGCACGTACGACGTTACCGGGCCGTGATCCACGCGCTGACGTTCGCCACCTACGCGATTACCCTCGACGGCACGCCGGTGCTGCCGCACGCGCGCGCGGCGGTCGTGGAGAACCGCGTGCTGCTCCCCGTGCGCGCGCTCGGCAACGCGCTCGGCGCCGACGTCGGCTACGACGGGCGCGCGCACACGATCACCGTGCAGCGCGGCGCGCACGTCGCGACGATCTCGGCGCGCGGGGCCGTGCGCATCGTCAAAGGCAGCGCGTACGCGCCGCTGCGC
>JALZBE010000315.1 GCA_030947665.1 Vulcanimicrobiota bacterium
GCGCCGCCGCGCGCGGACGACGCCGCCGGCCGCTTCGCCGCGCTCAGCGACGTGCTGGCGGTCGGGGTGAAGCGGCTGAACTCGATCCTGGGCGCCCGCACCGGCGTCACGATCGTGCGGCTGGAGACCCCGCCGCGCGTGCGGCTGCGCTTCCGCGACAAGCGCATCGCGCTCGACCTCGACGCGCCCCGGCAGCTCGTGGTGGTCAGCGGAGGCGGGCTGGACGGCGAGTACCAGTTCGTCGGCGCGGACGTCCCCGCGCTGATGAACCTCTCGAAGTTCTCGACGGACGCGGGGTACCGCGACGCGCTCACCGGGTCGGACTTCCTCAAGACGATCGCCGAGGACGCGCAGCTCCCGCGCCCCGCGCACTTGGACGAGCCGGGGCCGATGCGATTTTGACCGTGTTTTTCGCGGTGAGATAGCGCGCCACCAGCGGGCGTGACGGGCACATCGTCACGGGGCAGCGGCCGCACTGCGGGACCGGCGCCTTGCAGATCTCGCGGCCGTGCAGGATCAGCCAATGGTGCGCGTGGCGCCACTGCTCGCGCGGCACGAGCTTGGTGACGTCGTCCTCCACGCCGCGCGGCGTCGCAGCGAGCGTCAGCCCGAGGCGGTGCGCGACGCGAAACACGTGCGTGTCCACGGCGAACGCCGCTTCCTCGAACGCGACCGACATGACGACATTAGCCGTCTTGCGCCCGACGCCGCGCAGCGCTTCGAGCGACTCGCGGTCGCCCGGCACCTGGCCGCCGTGCTCGGCGACGAGACCTTGCGCCGCGGAGATGATGCTCTTCGTCTTTTGCCGGAAAAAGCCGCACGACTTGATGATGACCTCGACGTCCGCCGGATCGGCGTTCGCGAGCGCGCGCGCGTCCGGATAGTTCGCAAACAGGTGCGGCGTGGTGAGGTTGACGCGCGCATCCGTGCACTGCGCGCTCAGGATGACCGCGACGAGCAGCTGGAACGGGTCGTGGTACTCCAGCGCGGTGACGGCGTGCGGATAGGTGCGCGCGAGGATCGCGAGCTCCTCGGCCGCGACGGCGCGCGTCACCTTGCGTTTTGGAAACGGGATGGCCACGGGGCGGAACCTTCGGGCCTGCGGCGCGAATCCTGTTTCGCATGCCGTTCCTCAAGCAAAAAGACTCGTCCGTGCCGCCGGGGCAGACCGTCACCGCGGGTTTCCCCGTTCTGCACGTCGGCGACGTCCCTGCCATCGACCCGACGAAGTGGCGAATGCGCGTGTTCGGCCAGGTCGAGCAGCCGTTCGAGCTGACGTACGACGAGCTGCGCGCGCTGCCGGCGGCGGAATTCCGCGGCGACATCCACTGCGTAACGCGCTGGAGCAAGCTGAACACGTACTGGATCGGCGCGAAATTTTCGGATCTCGTCGCGCGCGCGAAGCCGCACGCGGCGGCAAAGTTCGTCGTTCAGCACGCCGACAACGACTACACGACGAACCTTCCGCTGGACGTGATGCTCGGCGACGACGTGCTCGTGGCGTACGAGTTCGACGGGCAGCCCGTCGAGCCGATCCACGGCGGCCCAGTCCGCATGGTCGTGCCGAAAAAGTATTTCTGGAAGAGCGCCAAGTGGCTGCACGGCATCGAGTTTCGCGACACCGACCAGAAGGGCTTCTGGGAAGTGCGCGGTTACAACAACGACGCCGATCCGTGGAAGGAAGAACGCTACGCCGACCTGCCGGCCTGGGCCGGCTGAAGAGTTGGCTGGGTCTTAGCTGAGGCGAATCGCGGCAGCGACGCGCGTCACGATGCCGTCGCGCACGAGCGCGTCGACAACGCCCGGAATCTCGTGCAAGCGATCGGCGGGGACGATCGCCGAGAGATCGCGCTGCAAGACGTCGAGGGCGAGCGACTCGCGAGCCGGAACGTCGCGCAAGCGGTCGATGATCCGCCCGCGCAAGAAACGCGTCGTGCGCTCGAACGGGATCGCGCTCTGCGGCGACTTGCGCGACGCGTGCGCACGTGCGCGCTCTGCGAGCACCCCGGGATCGACGGGCGCCGCGGCGCACGCTTCGCGCAGCGGGCATACCAGACAGCGCGCCGCGCGCGCGGTGCAGATCGTCGCGCCGAGGTCCATCATCGCGGAGTTCCAGTCGTGCGCCGCGCCGCGCGGAACCGCCGCGATCGCCAGCGTGTCCAGCGTACGGTCGTCGGCCAGCGGGGGATGTTCCAACCCGAACGCGACGCGGTGCACCACGCGCCGCAGGTTCACGTCCACCGCAGCGTCGTCGATCTCGAACGCGAACGCGCGCAGCGCGGCGGCGGTGTACGCGCCGATCCCCGGTAGCGCGCGCAGCGCCGCGGTGTCGCGCGGCAGCTGTCCGCCGTGGCGCTCGACGACGGCCCGCGCGAGCGCGTGCACCCGCATCGCACGGCTGTTGTAGCCCAAGCCTCGCCAAGCGCGCACGACGTCGCCCGCATCCGCCGCGGCGAGCGCCGCGAACGTCGGGAACCGCGCGAGAAACGCTTCGTAGAGCGGGATGACGCGCTCGACCTGCGTCTGCTGCAGCATCGACTCGCTCACGGCGATGCGGTACGGGTCGCGCGTCGCGCGCCACGGCAAGTGCGTGCGGCCGTGCCGCGCGTACCACGCGAGGAGCGCCGCCGACGGAAACGTCTTCAGCGCGCGGCCTCGCCGATGCGGCGGATGCCTTCTTCGATCGCGTCGCGCGGCACGGGCGTCAGCGCGAGGCGAAAGTTGTGGTCGCCGCCGGATTGCGCGAAGAACGCCTCGCCGAACAGGAACGAGGCGCCGCGCCGCTCCGCGTTCGCGAGCAGCGCCCGCGCGCGCATCTCGCGCGGCGACGACGCCCACAGGTAATAGCCGCCGCCGTGCTTGGGTACGCGCATCGCCGCGGGCCAGTGGCGCTCGATCGCCGCGTACGCCAGCGCGCGCCGCCGCGCGAGCTCGGCGCGCAGCGCACCGAGGTGCGCATCGTACGCCCGCTCGAGATAGTCGCGCACGCCGGCTTGGATGTACATCGACGACGCCATGTCGAACGACTGCTTGCGCAGCAGCAGCCGGTCGTAGATCGTGCGCGGCGCGACGAGCCAGCCCAGCCGCAGCGACGGCGCGATCGTCTTCGAGAACGACGACAGGTAGATCACGTAGTCGGCGTCGCGCGCCAGCAGCGGCTGCACGGCGGGCGCGGCCAGCTCGCCGTACGGATCGTCTTCGACCAGCGGAATGCCGTGCCGTTTTGCGAGCGTCACCAAGCGGTCGCGGCGGTCGCCGTTCATCGTCACGCCGGTGGGGTTGTGGATCGACGGCATCGTGTAGATGAAGCGCGGGCGCCGCGTGCGCAGGATCGCCTCGACATGGTCGACGCGCATCCCGTCTTCGTCGACGGGCACGGTGATCGCGCGCAAGCCGGCGATCTGAAAAATCTGCAGCGCGCCGGGATACGTCGGCGCCTCGACGACGATCTCGTCGCCGGGTTCGGCGAGCGACTGCGCCACGAGCGTGATGCCCTGCGTCGAGCCGGTGAGCACGAGCACGTCGCGCATGTCGACGCCGCAGCCGCGCGCGCGCATCCGCGTCGCGATCGCCTCGCGCAGCGGGCCGTAGCCCTCGCTGTCGCCGTACGTCAGCACGAAGTTCACGTCGCCGCCTGCGCGCGCGAACGACCGCGACAGGTCGGCGAGCGGCGACGGATCGGCGGGCGGCACGCCTTGCACGAACGCGATCGAGTCGCCGTGCTCGGTGGCGGCGAGCTCACCCAACACCGATGGGAACTGGCCGACCCGCCACGGCGGCAGCGTGACCCACCACGGGACGCCCGGCGAGCGGTCGGGCCGGCCGCCGTCGAGCGAGGCGACCCGCGAGCCCGAGCCCACCCGCTGCGAGATCAGGCCGTCCGCCGCGAGGTCGCGATACGCGTGCACGACGGTCGAGCGATTCACGCCCAGGCGCTCGGACAGCGTGCGCTCCGGCGGGAGCCGCGTGTCTTCCGGGAGCGCGCCGGCCAGGATCCCCTCGCGCAGGCGCTCGTAGATCTGGCGGTAGATCGGGACGATGCTGCGGCGGTCCAGCTCCAGCGAAAGTTCCGACCAGGCGGTGGACATGGGCCATCCATTCCGTATGTCGACCCTGCCAATCCCCCGTGCGCGCCCGTGCAATTCGCAAATTGGATGGTACGGCCGAGAGCTTGGCGGACGGAGGTCGGCTCGGCACGCGCTAACATAGGTGGACCGAGCCCGACCGAAGGACCGCCATGATCGACACGTCCATCGAAGCCGCCCTCGCCACCAACGGCGCCGCCGCGAAGCCGGGCGCGCAACCCGATCCGCAAGAGACGCGCGAGTGGCTCGACGCGCTCGACGGCGTCATCGAGGCGGAGGGCGCGGGGCGCGCGAGTGAATTGGTCCGCGCGATCGTCGAA
>JALZBE010000316.1 GCA_030947665.1 Vulcanimicrobiota bacterium
GCGTCGAGGACGACGGACCCGGCGTGCCGCCGGAGCTGCGCGAACGGATCTTCGAGCGCTTCGTGCGCGCCGACGACGACGAACGCGGCAGCGGGCTGGGCCTGGCGATCTGCCGCGCGATCGCGCGCGCGCACGGCGGTGACGTCGTGCTCGAAGAACGCAACCGCTTCGTCGCGCGCCTACCGAAGTTCGAGTTGACCTGAGAGCTTTCTGAACAGGCCGCGGGCGCGGCTTCATCGCGCTCTCACGTGCCGTCGGCACGATCCGCTCGTGCGAAGCCCACTCCTTTCGCTCCTCCTGATCGCGTCGCTCGCCGGCTGCACCAACGGTGCACCACCGGCGGGCGCCGCGAACGCCGTCGCGGCCACGACCACGATCGACGTCTCACTCACGTCGGCGCCCGCGGCCCCGACGGCGTACGGGAGCGGGGGCGGCTTCGCACCGCTGGTGACCACGGTGGCGCTCGGCAGCACCGTGCGCTTCCTCAACACCGACTCGTTCCCACACACCGCGTCGTCGCTGGGCGGCACGGCGTTCCCCGCAGCGTCGCCGCTCATCGGCTCCGCGCAGATCTCGACGGGCGCCACTCTTTCGGGCGGTTGGACCAGCGGCACGCTACGCCCCGGCACCGCGTCGCAGGCGCTGCTCGCGGACAAGGCGGGCACGTACTTGTACGGCTGTTTCTTCCACTACGGCGCGCCGATGCGCGGAGCGATCGTTGTCCAATAAACAGGCGGTTTTCGCCGCGGCGTTCGTCGCGCTCGCGTGCGCTGCGGCGCCGCGTCCCGCGCAAGCCGTGCCGCTGTTCGCGCAGCGCTACAACTTGCGCTGCGACGCGTGCCACTCGGTGCTGCCGGAGCTGGACCAGTTCGGCAACGCCTTCCGCAACCGCGGCTATCGCATCGAAGGCGCACCGAAACACGGCACGACGATCGTGGCGCTGCGCGAGCAGGTCGGCTACACGCCGGTGCCGACCGACGGTACGACGCGCAAGACGGTCCCCGCCGGCGCCGCGCTCGGCGCCGCGGAGATCGGCCACGTCGAAGCGTTCGTGCACGAGACGCTCGGCAGCGAGGGCAGCTCGGCGTCGCTCTTTCTCGGATATCTCGCGTACGGCAACGCGCGATCCGGCATGCTGTACCGCGCGGGCTTGATCGAATTACCGCTCATGCACTCGCCCGCGCAGCGCAACGACACGCTCACGACGTACGGCTACGAAGGGACGCTCACCGGTCTGAACGATCTCACGCTGGCGACGCCGCGCTGGGCGCTCGAGGCGGAGCGCAACGTCGGATCCGCGCGGATTGCCGCGACGCTCGCGTTCGGCAACGCGACGGGCTCTGCATACGGCGGCAAGCCCGTCGAAACCGGCCGCAGCGAATCGTTTGCGGCCCCGGAGCTCGGCGTGTTCGCGCGCATGCCGCTGGGCGGCAGCCTGCGTGTGGGCGTTGACGCGCTCGCCGGCTCGCGGCGAATCGCGGTGATCGGACGGCCTTCGTTCGACGATCCGTACCGCCGCGTCGGCGCATGGCTCGAGGCCCGCCGCGGCCGGCTCGAGCTGCTCGCCGAGCAATGGTACGGGCGCGACAACGACGCCGACGGCACCGGTGGTTTGCTCGACTCGAACGGCGGGTTCGTGCGCTTGCGCTGGCGGCTCGGTTCGCACGCGTACCTCGGCCTGCGCGAAGATGCCGCTGCGGCGCCGGCCGCGACGCGCGCGCTGCTGTGGTACGCCGAGGCGCACGTGACGCCGCACGCCCGCGTGCTGATCCAGCAGCGCCGGCCGATCCCGGGCGGCCCGACCTCGCTGCAAGCCGCGCTGACCGTCGGCGCCCCCTGGCCGCGCGGGCGCTGAGTCGCCGGGGGGCGAACCACCCCTCATGCTCGCCGTCACCTCGTATCGCTACATCCTGGTCGAGTCCGCCGGCAGCGTCGCCGTCGTCACGCTGAACCGCCCGGAGAAGCGCAACGCGCTTTCGCTCGACGTCATGCTAGAGCTCACCGGCGCTTTCGAAGCGATTGGTGCGGACCGCACGCTCAAGGTAGTGATCTTGCGCGGGCTCGGCCCGGCGTTCAGTGCCGGCCACGACCTGCGCGAAATGCTCGAGCGCAGCGTCGAAGAGTATCGCACGACGTTCGACGTGTGCGTGCGTTTGATGGAGACGATCCAGTCGATCCCGCAACCCGTGATCGCCGAAGTGGCGGGGATCGCAACGGCCGCGGGCTGTCAGCTCGTCGCGACGTGCGATCTCGCGATCGCGTCGAGCGCTGCGAAGTTCGCGACGCCCGGGGTGAAGATCGGCCTGTTCTGCACGACGCCGATGGTCGCGCTGACGCGCGCGATCGGGCGCAAGCGCGCGATGGAGATGCTGCTCACCGGCGAGTTCGTCGACGCCGCCACGGCCGCGGAATGGGGCCTGGTCAACCGCGTCGTCGCGCCCGGGGAGCTCGACGCCGCGACGCACGCGCTGGCCCAGCAGATCGCTTCGGCGGCGGGCTTCGTGATCGGGCTGGGCAAGGCGGCGTTCTACGCGCAGATCGATCTCGACCAGCCCAAGGCGTACGCTTATGCCAAAGAGGTCATGTCGATGAACGCGCTTGCCGAAGACGCTCAAGAAGGCATGAGTGCGTTCGTGACCAAGCGCGCGCCGGCGTGGCGAACGTAATGCAATTGACCTACGCATTCTCGCGGAGGGCCGTTAAGGACTCTTAACCCTGGGGTAGAGAGAGCGCACAAGGAATTGGAACCTAAATTTCCAATCAACCGTCTGTCAGGTTGGTGTGAGGCAGCGTCTCGCGACGCGTTCGATCGTCGCCCACACCCGGTAGTAGGGCAACCTGCTACGCGACGACACAAGGCCCGCTTCACGGCGGGTCTTGTTGTTTCTCGGCGAAGACGCGGGCCGTGACCTATCGTCGTCTGCTGTTGGCCGTCCTCGCGGTCGGTCTGCTCGCATGCCTCTACGTCGGCGTGCGCCGCGAACGACACGAGCACCGCGCGAACCGCGTCGAGATCGTGATGGATGACGCGGACTTCGCCTCGCTCGCGCGCTCGTACGCCTACGATCAGCGGGCGTTCCTGATCGCGTTGCGGCGGGCAGGGCTGACGTCGCTCGCGGTGCAGGAGGAGCTGGGCAGCCAAGTCGCTGCTGCGCCCAACGCAGCCGTGTACTCGGGCACGGCGCTGATCGACCAGTCGAAACTGTTCGGCTTTCGCGATCCGGTGTTCGCGCGCTTGGCGGCGCACGGGCTGCGCAGCGACGAAGTCTATCTCGTCGCGTACGACGCGCCCACGGCGGAACGCTACGCGCGTCAGCTCGCGCTCAAGTTCTCGCCGCATTCGGTGCGCGTGCTTCGTGCGGGCGTGCCGGCGGTCTACGCGATCCGCACCCAACCGGACTACTTCGCCGCCGTCGGACTGGGCCTGCCCGCCGAGCGCGTGGCGGTCGCGCGGGAGCTCGGGCTGCGCCTCGTGCCAAGGATTCAGAACGACGAGCGCTTCCGCGGTTCGCAGATCGAGGCGCTCGTGCACGATGCGACGGACCGCCACGACGCGCACACGGTGATCTTCTTCGGCTTGCGCAATCAAGTGCTGGGTTACCCCGACAACATCGACGCGACGGCGAATGCACTGCGCGGCGACAAGCTCGACTTCGGCACGGTCGAGACGTACGACGTCAAGCAGAATCAAGCCGGCAGCGAGACGCTCGCGCGCGATCTCCCCGACCGGACCGTGCGCGTGCAGGCGATTGCGAAGCCCGAACAAGACAAGCTGCGCCCGGAAGAGATCGTGCAGCGCTACGATCTGGGCGTGCGCGAGCGCAACGTCCGCGTCGTCTACCTGCGGCCGTTCGCGCACCAGTGGGGCGAGCGTTCGATCGAGGCGACCAACGTCGAGCTCGTGCGGCAGATCGCGCAAAACGTGCGCAACGCAGGCCTGCGCGTGGGGATCGCGACGCCGTTCGAGACGTTCGTCACGCGGCCGTGGGAGATCGCGCTGGCGTCGCTCGCCGTCCCCGCGATCTTGCTGTTGCTGCTCGCGGAGTTCGGCCTGGGCGACCGGCGCTGGCTCATCGTCTTCGTCGCCGTCGACGTGCTGCTCGTGCTGGCGGGTTTCGCGGTGCATCACGACATGGCGGTGCGCAAGGTGCTGGCGCTGGTCGCCGGGATCGCGTTCCCGGTCGCCGGCTTCGCGGCGATCGCGCCGGCGTTTCGCGCGCCGCGCGCGCCGTCGGCCGGCGCCGCGGTCCTCGACGGGATTCGAACGCTCGCGGTCGCGACGCTGGTCACGCTGTGCGGCGCGCTCGTCGTCGTCGGCCTGCTCTCGACGCCGCTGACGATGACGGAGATCGACCGCTTCAGCGGCGTGAAGCTCGTGCTCGCCGTGCCGCCGCTGCTGTGC
>JALZBE010000317.1 GCA_030947665.1 Vulcanimicrobiota bacterium
ATGTTGGTGAGCTTCTTGGCGCGCACGGCGTTGAGCGCGACGTCCTTGTCGTCGTTGGCGCGCCCGACGATCATGCCTTCGTACACTTCGACGCCCGGATCGACGAAGAAGCGCCCGCGCTGCTCGAGCCCCATCAGCGCGTACGCCGTGACGGTGCCGCTGTCGCTGGTGACGAGCGCGCCGTTGGAACGGCCCGGGATGTCGCCCGCGACGGGCTGGTGCGTATAGTAGACGTGCGACATCACCGCGGTGCCGCGCGAGAGCGTGAGCAACTCGCCGCGCAACCCGAAGATCGCACGCGTCGGCATCGTGTACTCCAGCCGGCGCGTCTCGCCGACGGTCACCATGTTCGACATCTGCGCGCGGCGGCGCCCGACCGACTCGATCACGGCGCCGGAATATTCTTCCTGCACGTCGATCACGACGTACTCGACCGGTTCCATCTTCACGCCGTCGCGCTCGGTGATGATGACGCGCGGCTTGCTGACCGCCATCTCGTAGCCTTCGCGGCGCATCGTCTCGATGAGGATCGACAGATGCAGCTCGCCGCGGCCGCGCACTTCGAACGTGTCGGCGGAGGCAGTGTCCTCGACGCGCAGCGCGACGTTGGACTCCAGCTCGCGCATCAGCCGCTCGCGGATCTGCCGCGACGTGAGATACTTGCCTTCGCGCCCCGCGAACGGCGACGCGTTGACCATGAAGTACATCGATACCGTCGGTTCGTCGACCGCGGTCGCGGCGATGCCCTCGGGATAGGCGGCGTCGGCGATCGTGTCGCCGATGTTGAGGCCTTCGATTCCCGATACGCAAATGATGTCGCCGGCGGATGCTTCCTCCACCTCGATGCGCTCGAGCCCGTGGAACGCGAGCATCTTCGTCAGCCGCAAACCGGTCGTGACGGTTCCGTCGCGCTGGACCTTGACGATCGGTGCGTTGACCTTCGAGGTGCCGCGAAAGATGCGGCCGATGCCGATGCGCCCGACGTAGCGGTTGTGGTCGATCGCCGACACGAGCATCTGGAAACCGCCGTCCTCGGCGGGCGCCTCGGGCACGCGCTTGACGATGGTGTCGAAGAGCGGCTCGAGGTCGGCGCTTTCGTCGGCCAGCTCGTACTTCGCGATCCCGGCCTTGCCGTTCGCGTACACGACCGCAAAATCGGCCTGTTCGTCGGACGCGCCCAGCTCGATGAAGAGGTCGAACACTTCGTCGACGACTTCGACGGGGCGCGCGTCGCGGCGGTCGATCTTGTTGATGACGACGATCGCGCGCAGGTCCAACTCGAGCGCCTTGCGCAACACGAACCGCGTCTGCGGCATCACGCCCTCGGCCGCGTCGACCAGCAGCACGACACCCTGCACCATCTGCAGCACGCGCTCGACCTCGCCGCCGAAATCGGCATGGCCGGGCGTATCGACGATGTTGAATTTCACGCCGTTGTGGTCGATGGCGGTGTTCTTGGCGAGGATCGTGATCCCGCGCTCCCGCTCGAGCGGGTTGGAATCCATCGCGCGCGCTTCGGTGTGCTGCCCTTCGCGATAGATACCGCTCTGACGGAACATGGCGTCGACCAGCGTCGTCTTTCCGTGATCGACGTGGGCGATGATGGCGACGTTGCGGATATCGGGCCGCGTCCGGACTAGGGCCATAAGGGTCTATTCTACCATGCCAGGTGAAACGGCGCGCCTGCTTACGTCGCCAAAGGGATCCGTTCCCGCAGAAAAGCGCCCGGCTACTCGCTCCTAGCGGCCGTAGCGCCGCTCGCGCGTCGCGAAGGCGTCGATCGCGCGGTCAAGGGTAGCCGCGTCGAAGTCCGGCCACGGGTCATTGGTCGACCACAGCTCGGCGTACGCCGACTGGTACAGCAAGAAGTTCGACAGCCGCAGCTCACCGCCGGTGCGCACCACGAGGTCCGGGTCGGGGAAGCCCGCCGTCCAGAGTTTCGCCGCGATCGCATCCTCGTCGATCGCATCGGGCGCGAGCGTCCCAGCCGCGACGTCGCGCGCGAGCGAGCGGCACGCGTCGCGCAGCTCGGTGCGCGCGCCGTAGTCGACGGCGATCGCGAGCAGCATCGCGCTGCCGTGCGCGGTGCGTTCTTCGAGGATGCGAAACGCTTCGACCACGCCGTGCGGGAGTCGGTCGCGGCGGCCGATCATGCGCACGCGCACGCCGCGCGCGGCGAGCGCCGCCGCCTTGTCGCGCGCGAACGTTTCGGCGAGGCCGAACAAACCGAACACCTCGCGGTGCTCGCGCGTCCAGTTCTCTTCGCTGAACGCGTACACGGTGAGCATGCCGATCCCGGCGTGCAGCGCGGCGTCGATGGTGCGTTCCAGCGCCTGCATGCCGCGGCGGTGGCCTTCCAGCGCGGGCACCGCGTGCGCGCGCGCCCAGCGGCGGTTGCCGTCCATGATGATCGCGACGTGGCGCGGTACGCCGGTCGCGACGGGTGCGCGTTCGATCACGACTGTGCCGCCAAACGCGACGCGGGCACTTCGGCGCGCTGCTGCACGCCGCGCACGACGGACTCGAGCTCGTCGACGTAGGCGAGAAAGCGCGTGCGCCCGTCGTCGGTGATGCGCACGATCGTCGTCGGGCGGCCGTGGCCGCGCACGCGTTCGCTCGTCACGACGCCGACTTCCGAGAGCGCATGCAGATGACGGTTCAAATTCCCGTCCGTCAGACCGCACGCGTCCTGCAAGTCGGTGAACCGCATCCCGCCGGGGTTGGCGACCAGGCACGCGCAGACGGCGAGCCGGCCGCGTTCGTGAAAGATCCGCTCCAGCCCGGGGAAGGCGAACGGCGCGTCGCCGTTCACGCGAGCACCGTTTCCGGATGTGTCGCTTCGTCGCGCAGCATCAGCAGCCCGATCACCGTCTGGCCGGCGCCGAACGTCAGCGGCATCACCCACCACGCGAGCGCGTTCGTGCCGGACGCGAACAGCAGCGTCGATCCGATCGCCGCGAAGCCGAACGCGACCATAGCGACCCGGCGCGGCAGCATCGAGCGCGCCGCAAGCAGACCGAGGCCGTAGCACAGCGCCCACGTCCCCGGCAACAGCCCGATCTCGCCGCGCGCGAGCAGGGCCGCGGTGAAGGCGCCGCCCGCAACGACCGACGGCACGATGGCGACCGCGGCCGTTTGCAGCTCGGAGCGGGTCCGGAAGGACCAGTTCTTGACCAGCCAGACCGCGACCGCGCCGTAGTTCAGCGCCAGCGCGAATGCGAGGCAGGCGATCCAGATCGCGACGTAGCGAGCCGCGTCGTCGGCTGTCCGCGGGGCGGGCACGACGGCGAGCTGGACCATGCCGGTGCCAAGCGCGCCCAGCCCGCTGGCGAGCGCGGCCGAGCCGGAGAGGCCGCGAAAGCGCTGGACGGAGGCGAGGCGAGAGCGGACTTCGTCGAGATCGGCGATGGCGCGGGTGACATCCACGGGGCGGCTCCGATGCAGTGAGGTTTCGACCACATACTCTGTACCGCAAAGATAACCCTCTAAACGCCCGACAGCCTGCGGCCGGGCCGGACGTTTTGCCCGGCGGGCTCGTTGAGGCATCGTGCCATACGCCGGACGCGGACATCACGCGAAATGAATCCCTTCATGCAAGTCGCGCTCGCCATGCTGAGCTTCGCAGTCGCGGCGGCCAGCACGCCGGCGAAATCGCCGTCCCCAGGGCCGGCGAAGTCACCGCCGCCGTTGTCCAAATATCAGCGCGCTCATGATGAGACGATGAAGATATCGGCGCCCGCGGATGAATATTTCGGGAAGATGAAGATGAGTTTTCTCGGCATCAACAACACGTTGCGCGATGCCGCGACGACCGCCGGCGACCACACGACGGACCCCGGCGTCATCAACAAGGTGGGATTTGCTGAAGACGCGCTCGCGAATTGGGAAAAGAAATACCCGCGCGACCCGCAGTTGTCGCGCTCGTATTATTTGGCGATCGCCGTCGAAAAAAAGATTTGGGTGCAGGCGAGTCAGCAGCAAGCCTGGGTTCACATGAACCGCATCGCGCAGGTGTTTCCGAACTCGTACTTCGGCAAGTTGATCAAGCGCGAGATCGCGATCGGCTTCACCGAGCATTATTATGCCGAGCCGGTTCCGTGCCAAGCGCCGATGCCGACGCCGACGCCGTCGCCCGAGCCGACCGCCGCACCGGTTGCGATCACGACGCCTGCTCCGCGCGCGAACGGGCGACAGCGCGCCACCCCGTCGCCGGTGCCCACGGCGGTGCCGACACCGATACCGACGGCGACCCCGACGCCTGAACCGACCGCGACGCCGACGCCTGAGATCAGGCAGCTCGGGAAGGGGTTGAAAGTCCAGGTCCTCACGCCGCCGTGCGCCGCGCCGCCCACGCCGACACCGAGCCCGACCGCGGCGCCGACGGGCGTAC
>JALZBE010000318.1 GCA_030947665.1 Vulcanimicrobiota bacterium
TCGCGCGCTTCGTCCCACAGGCCGAGCCGTAGCGTGATGTGCGACGGCATGTGCAGTGCGTGCGGCACGGCGGGCGCCGACGCGGCGTACGCGCGCGCCGCCGGCAGGCCGCGGGCGGCGAGCGCGTCGGAGTCGTACGCGTGGATGAGGTAATGTAGTGCGCCCGGATGCTGCGGCTGGTGCTGGTGCACGGCCTCCGCGAGCGCGGCGGCTTCGAGCCGGCCCGCATCCGTAAGACCGCGCACGCTCTGCATCGCGAGCGACGTGAACAGCTTCGTCTCATCGTCGGGATACACCGCGAGGATCGCACGCATCGCGTCGCGGTACGCGATATCGCGAGCATCTTTCTTCGCCGGATCGCCGTCACCGAACAGCGTCGTCACGGCGGCGACGTATTTCGTCTCGCGGCCGTTGCGCGTCGTGGCACTGGTCACTCGCTGGAGGTATCCGAGCGCCGCCTTCACGTCGGTCCCGGTCGGCGGCGACCACAGCGGGTGGTTGTACGTCATCGCCGCGCCCCAGTAGGCGATCGCGCAGTCCGGATGCGTCTTGATCGTCGCGTCGAACTCCGTCAGCGCGCGCTCGTACCAGAAGTTGTGCAGCAGTGCGAGGCCGCGGTCGAACCGCGCGTTCGCGTCCGCGCCGCACGAAATGTCCATGTGCACGTTGCCGATCCCGTGCTCCGGTGCCGCGGGCGGTCCGGCGCCCAGCGCACCCATCAGCAGCAGCGAAGCGACCCAGGTTAGACGACGGCTCATGCTACCCACCTCATCAGGCGGGTTCGTTCGCACCGGCTGCGGAAGCCGCCTTCGATGACCGCCACGCTACCTGAGCAAACCGTTGCCCGCGCCACCGCGATTCGCCGCGAGATCCACCGCCATCCTGAGCTGGGGTTCGAGGAGCACAACACGCAGGCGGTCGTCGAGCGCGAGCTCGACGCGCTCGGGATCGAGCACCGCCGTGTCGCGCGCACCGGCGTGATCGGGATCGTGCGCGGCGCGCTGCCAGGCCACGTCGCTGGCCTGCGCGCCGACATGGATGCGCTGCCGATCACGGAGGACTCCGGCGAGGAATGCGCGTCGGAGATCTCCGGCAAGATGCATGCGTGCGGCCACGACTCGCACACCGCGATGCTGCTCGGCGCGGCGCGCGAGCTGCACGACACGCGCGCGTCGTTCCACGGCACCGCGGTGCTGCTGTTTCAGCCGGCGGAAGAAGGGCCGGGTGGCGCGCAGCCGATGATCGATGAGGGCGCGCTCGACGACCCCAAGGTCGACGCCGTCACGATGCTGCACGTCGATCCGCGCTTGGCGACCGGCACCATCGGCATCACGCCGGGTCCGGTGAACGCCGCGGCCGACGAATTTCATCTGACGATTCGCGGCAAAGGCGGCCACGGTGCGTACCCGCACAAAGCGGTCGACGTGATCCCGTGCGCGGCGGCGACGATCCTGGCGCTGCAGAACATCGCGGCGCGCGAGACCGATCCGCTCGCGTCGATCGTCGTCACCGTCGGCACGATCGAGGGCGGCTACCGCAACAACGTGATCGCCGACCGCGTGTTCATGACGGGTACGCTGCGCACGCACGACCCCGCGCTGCGCGCGAGTGCCGAGGATAAGCTGCGCCGCATCGTCGACGGCGTCGCCGCGGCGTATGGCGCGCGCGCGCAGCTCGACATGATCTTCGGCTACCCGCCCGTCGTCAACGACGGCGAGCTCGCCGAGTCGTTCGCCGCGTACACGCGCGAGCTCGGTTTCACCGTCGAGCGGCCCGCACCGACGATGGGCGGCGAAGACTTCGCGTACTTCGCGCAGCGCGTTCCCGGCGTAATGGTGCGGCTCGGTATCTATAACGAAGCGGTCGGTAGCGTGCACTCCGGCCACAGCCCGCAGTTCCGGCTCGATGAAGGCGCGATTCCCACCGGCATTGCCGCGCTCGTCGCGTTCGCGCGCGGTATCGGATCGGGCGCCGTGCCGGTTCCCGCACGCTGACGAACCGCGCGCCCGTCGCACAACCGTAGGCCATCTTACAGAACGGCCATCCCGTTGCCGCTATCGTTCGTTCCATGGATCGGCGCACGCGCGCCGCTTGGGGGGGACGAGACCGGATGCAGCAGGTACAACGCAAACCGCTCGGGGTCGAGCAGCAGCAGCGCGCTGAGCGCGATCTGCGCTTGATCGAGGAGTATCGGACCGGGCGCCACGACGCGTTCGACGATTTGGTTCACGCGTACCAACCAACGGTGCAGCGCGTGCTCGTGCAGCTGAACGTCGCGCCGACCGACGTGGAAGATCTCGCGCAGGAAGTCTTCATGCGCGTGTACCGCAACCTGCACCGGTTCCGCAGCCAGTCGTCGTTCTACACCTGGCTCTATCGCATCACGGTCAACGTCTTCTTCGACCACAACAAGAAGCGCAAGCGCGCCGATGTACGCTTGCAGCGTTTGCAGAATGCGATGGTCGACGTCTCGAACACGCGGCCGGAGGCCGACGATCCATTTCGCGCCGCATTCGAACGCCTCACCACCGACACGTTCTCGCGCGCGATCGCGATGCTGCCCGAGCCGTTCCGCGACGTCGTCGCGATGCGCGAGGTCGACGACCTTTCCTACGAAGAGATCGCGATGCAGACCGGGATCTCGATCGGCACCGTCCGCTCGCGGCTCTCCCGGGCGCGCGCGCGGCTCAAAGAAGTGCTCCGGCCGCAGCTCGGCGCGGTCGCCGCGGCGTAACTTTTCCACCGCATCCCCAGGGTCGTCCACAACGTGTAGTGCAAAAAGTGGACGGCGTGCACAACATCTTGTGTTTGGACGGCAGGGCCGAGCCGACCGGTGCGACGAACATCGGGGTCCATGGCAATGCCGTCCGTGTCTCTCGACCGGCCGTCACCGCGGGCGCTTCACCGCAGCCAAGATGTCGCGTCGCCCGCGCGGACCGCTTTCGACCTCGTTTGCGAGGTCGAGAAGTGGCCGGTATGGTTGAGCTTCCTGCGCAGCGCGCGCCGCATCGAGCCGTCCGAGCCGCTGGGCCTGGGCAGCGAGGTGGGGATCCGCTCCAACCTCCCCGGCGAGGACGAAGAGCTCTTCGAAGTGGACCGGTTCATCCCGGGCCATCAGCTCTCGCTCGTCGGCGCCTTCTCGGTGCGCCGGCGCATCGACATCCGTATCGAGCAGAAGTCCGAGCGCTCGAAACTCGTCGTGCGGGTCGACTACCCCACGTACGGCGGCGTGCTGGGCGCGCTGTTCGACCGGCTGACGCGTCGCCGCAAGCTCGACGTCGCCCTCAACCACTCGCTCATCCACTTCAAGGGGCTGTGCGAGTTCGACCAGGAGCCCGGCGGGATTTTAGACGACTTTTAGCACTCGTTGACTCGATCTGCTAAAGCCGGTAAACTAGCAGGAGTCGCTTTTTGCCGGAGATCCCTTTGCCGCTCTACGATTACCGCTGCCGCGCCTGCTCGAAGGTCACCGAGGTCCGCCACGCCTTTCGCGAGCCGCACCAAGCCGGCTGCCCCGCGTGCGGCGGCGAGCTCGCGCGCGTGTTTCACCCGGCCGGGATCGTGTTCAAGGGGTCGGGCTTCTATCTGACCGACTCGCGCAACGCGTCGGAAACGGCGAAGGCCAAATCGTCCGACACAGGCACGTCGTCCGAACCCGCCAAGCCGGCCGAGCCTGCGAAGGCATCCGAAACCACGTCGACCACGCCCGCGGCGACCCCAGCGGCGCCGGCTACGGCGGCCCCGGCTTCGTCGTCCGGCGCCACGACCCCCACGACCAAGAGCGAGTCGAGCGCGGCGTAGACGTGTCGGCCAACGCGATCGTCTGGTGGGTGACCCTGGTCGCCGTGCTCGTGGTCCTCGCGCTCACCGGGATGCAGGTGGCTCGCGCGCTGCGCGAGCTCAACCGCATCAAGTCGCGCGTGGGCGGCTACGCCGACTTGCCCGTCATGAAGGCGCTGGAGAACGTCGAGGCGGACGTGATGCGGCTCGAGAGCGCCGGCGGCAACGTCGCGCCGCTTGTCGACCGCGCGGAGGCGGCGATGGCCGTCATCCGCCGCGGTCCGGTCCCGCCGGAGCTGATCGCCGCGGCGCAACGCGTGCGCGCCGAGATCATCGCGCTTCGCACGTTCGCGTCGCGCTGACCGCCCGGAAGCGCTCTCGGCACCACGGCCTTCGAGACCTAGGGCTCGGGCTTTAGCTCGCCCTCGGGTGGTTCCCAGGCCCAACCAAAGCCGGTGCTCGTCTCTGCGGGACCGCCGAACGGCGCGTCTTCGGCCGAATCTTCCGGCAGCGCGAACGGCGCGCCGAAGGGTGCCGCCGCGCGTGGCGGCGCATGGCTCGCGCCCCCCGGAAACGCGGGCGGCGGCACAGGACCCGGCTGGCCCGGCG
>JALZBE010000319.1 GCA_030947665.1 Vulcanimicrobiota bacterium
CCGTCGTCACGACGCTGATCACCGGCCGAGCGCCGCCGCGCGCGCCTGCGCGAGCAGCGCGTTCGCGCCCGCCAGCGTCGTGCCGTGCTTGAGCCCGCCCATCCAGCGGATGCGCGCGCCGTACGCGTCGCTGAAGTTGAAGTAGCGAATCTGCACCGTCCACCGCGCGCGCGCGCCGACGTTCGCACCCGACGCGTGCAGCGTGAGGAAGTCGAACGCGAAGAGATCGCCCGGGCCGGACACCGGCGCGCAGAGCTCGTACCGGTCGGGGATCGTCGCCTCGTCGCCAAGCCGCAGCGCGCCGTACGCGCCGTTCGCCATCTCGGCTTCGCCGTTGCCGGACGTGTCGACGAGCGGCTCCACGCCGCCGCGGTGCGAGCCGCGCGCGAGCACGACCGGCCCCATCTCCGGCACCACCGGCACGAGGGGCATCCAGAACGTCACGCCGTCGAGGCTGCGGAACTGGTATTGAAACTCCTGATGCCACGGCGCGAGCCGGCGGTCGTCGCCGGGCCGGTCGATGCGCACGCCGTTGGATCCCGGCGCCGTCCCGGCGAGATCGGTCCCGCGCAGCGCGCGAAAGAGCCCGGCGAGCCGTTCGCTGACGATCAAGCGCTGGAACGCGACGAGATTCTTCGCCATGTCGTACACGAGCGGCTGAATCTCCGGCTGTGCGGTGACGAGCTCGAGGTAGCCGCGGTCGAACTCGGCCGGATCGTCCGGCACGGCATAACGCACGCCGAATGTGCGCGCCGCGTGCTCGATCAGCATGCCGAGCTCGCGCTGCAGCGGCGCGAGCTCGCGCTCCACGTCGAGCCACTGCCGCAAGACGACGAACCCGTCACGCTCGAACGTATCGCGCAGCGCGGCGGTTGCGCCCGGCTCGATCGTCACGCGAGGACCGCCTGCGCGTCGCGCGCCGCCACCGCTTCATTCCACGGTATCGCGGGCGAATCGAGCGCGGCCGCGGCATCGGGCCCGAGGTTTGCGAGCGTGTCCAGAATCGACACGTGCGGGTCGAACGCGCCGTGGAGCTGGCGGTACGGACGGCGCGCGTACTGCATCACGCGCACCTCGGTCCCCGCCGCCGCGAGCTTCGGTTCGTCCAAGTAGTCGAGCGCGCCGCGTCCGGTGACGTACGTGGTCGTGCCGCGCGGGGCGAGCAGTGCGACGAGCCGGTCCGTCTTCGCGCCCGCGACCGGCGTCGCCGAAGCGCGCGTGAACGACGGGCGCAAGCCGAGCTCCGCGCAGCAGCGCTCGAGCGCGGTGATGTCGAGCTCGGCGATCGTGCGCGGCCGCTCCGCGTACACGTCGGCGACGATGCGCTCCGCCAGCGCCGCGAACGGCGCGCGCGCGAAGCTCATCGCGAACGTGCGCAGGTGCTTGTGGCGCCAGTCGCTCGTGTAGTCGATCTCGACGTCGGCGATCAGCGGGAGCTTCCCGTGCCGGCTCACCGGGACGGTGAGCCACAGCGGACCGTTCGCCGTCTTGAGCTGGACGCGGTTCGTGAAGCCGCCCTTCTGAAACTGCGCGTCGTCGAGGTGCACGAACTCGTCGGCAAGCCGGATCTGCTCGAACACGCCGCGCCACGGAAAGAACTGCGGCTGCAGCACCACGACCGTTTTCACGCGAGAAAGCGCTCCATCACGGCGACGTCGTGCCAGCCGTCGGGGGCGCGGTAGTGCCGGCGGTGCACGCCCACGTCGTGAAAGCCGGCAGAGACGTACAGCGCGCGCGCAGCGGTGTTGTCGGCCGCGACGTGCAGCACCAGCTTGTCGAGCCTTCCGTCCGCGCGTGCGAGGTTCAGCACGTGCGCGAGCGCGGCGCGGCCGTGGCCGCGAGCGCGGTGCTCGTCGCCGATCGCGATGCCGAACATGCCGTGGCGGCTGCGCTCGTCGATCGCGATGATCTGGGTGAACCCAACGGCGTCATCGGCCGCATCGGCGACGACGTAGAAGAGCGCCGCACGGTCGCCGGTGCGCCGCGCGATCCACGCGCGGACGTCGTCGTCGCTGTTCGGCATGGGCGATGCCAAGAGCGCGTACTGCGTCGGCAGATCGTTGCGCAGTGCAGCGAGCGCGGGGATGTCGTCCTCGCGCGGCGGCCGGCAGACCGTCACGTCGGGTCGGAATCCCTCGTCGCGCGCAGGTAGCCGCGCGGCGCGACCGTGAACAGCAGCTTCGCGTCGTACTCTTCGTCGACCACGAAGCGCGGCTCGCGTTCGAGGAACGCGTCGACGGCCGTCATCGGGTTGTTGCCGGGTCCCCACGGGCGGTCGACGATCGACGCCGGGTCCGCGTACTCCACCGCCGTGTCCATCACGACCAGAAAGAATCCCGCGCGCACGAGCGGCGCGTACAGCGCGAGCTCGCGTGCCACGTGGTCGGCGGTGTGATTCGAATCGAGCACGACCATCGCGCTGCGGCCGGCGACGCGCTCGCGCACGTGCGCGGCGAGCGCCGCGTCCACCGACGAGCCTTCGAACATCGTGATGCGCGACGCCAGCGGGTGCGTCTCGATCGCCGCGCGGTTGTGCGGACGGATGTCGATGTCGATCCCGATCGCCTCGCGCTCGCCGCCGAGCAGCGCCAGCATGGAGGCCGAGAAGACGAGTGACCCCCCGTGGGCGATGCCCGTCTCGACGATCACGTCGGGCCGCGTGCGCCAGATGATCTCTTGCAGCGCGACCATGTCTTGCGGAAACTGGATCGCCGGACGGCCGAGCCAGGACCAGTTGTAGGCGTAGCGATAGGGTGCGATGAGGTCGAACGCACGCTTCCACGCCGCCCGTACCTCGGGGTCGTCGCCCATCTTCCGCAGCAGCGCGCCGTCCTTCGGATCGTGCGGGTCGCAGCCCGGGGCGGCTCCCGGCGCGCTCATGCTCGCCATCTCGTTCACCGATATGGTATTCGTCAACGGAGGCCTCGAACAATAGCATGAACGTCCTCGACCGCCCGCCGGTCACCCCGGCGTCGTCGGACGCGCGAGTCCCCGTCTTCGTCCCCTATGTCGGCGTCGACACCCTCAAGCACCTCACCGACGCGCTCGACGTCGGCTGGCTCGGCATGGGCGCGACGACCAAAGAGTTCGAGGAACGGATCGCCTGCTATCTCGGTCTCCGAGACAGGTACGTCGTGTGCACGAACACCGGCACCTCGGCGCTCCACATCGCGCTACTCGCCGCCGGCGTCGGCCCCGGCGACGAGGTGATCACGCCCTCGTTCAATTACGTCGCCGACCACCAGGCGATCCGCGCGACCGGCGCCGACGTGGTGATGTGCGACGTGCGCGACGACGACCTCGGGCTCGATGTCGCATCGGCCGAGTCCCTGATCGGGCCGCGCACGAAAGCGATCATCCCGCTGCACTTCGCGGGGATCCCGTGCGCGATCGACGACGTGTACGCGCTCGCGAAGCGGCACGGCTTGCGCGTGATCGAAGACGCCTGCCACGCCTTCGGTTCCACGGTCGACGGCGCGAAGATCGGCAGCGGCGGTGACGTGCAGTTCTTCAGTTTCGACCCCGTCAAGATCATCACGTCGATCGACGGCGGCTGCGTCGTGACGCCCGACGGCGACGAGGTCGAGCGGCTGCAGCGCTTGCGCCTGCTCGGCGTCGACAAAGACACGACGCTGCGCTATCAGAACAAGCGCGCCTGGGACTACGACGTGGTCTCCGAAGGCTTCCGCTACCACCTCACCAACATCATGGCAAGCGTGGGCGTGTCGCAGATCAAGCGGATCGACGAATTCATCGCGAGCCGCCGTGCGGTCTGCGAACGGTATTCGGCCGCGTTCGACGGCCTGCCCGGCGTGCGCGTGCTGCGGCGCAGCTACGCGGACGTGTCGCCGTTCATCTACAGCGTGCGCGTCCCGGCCGAGCGGCGCGAGGCGCTGATCGAGCACCTCGCGGCGCGCGGCGTTGACGCCGGCATCCACTTCGTGCCCGTCCACCGCCACACGTACTTTGCCGATGCGCGATGCGCGCCGCTGCCGGTGACCGAGCGCGTCGTCGACGAGGTCCTGACGCTGCCGCTGCACTCGCTGATGTTCGAGCGGTCGATCGAGCGCGTGATCGACGGCGTGTGCGGCTTTTTCGCCTAGCCCGGTGAACGGCACGATCGCGACCGCGACGGAGCGGCTCTGCTGCCGCTCGTGCGGCCACGGCCTGAGCGCCGACGTCGTCGACTTGGGGCTCTCGCCCCCGTCGAACGCGCTGACGCCGCCGAGCGCGCTGGGCGGCGGCGAGACGTTCTACCCGCTGCACGCGTACGTATGCGACGCGTGCTGGCTCGTGCAGCTCGACGTGTTCGCCTCGCCCGAGGAATTGTTCCGCGACTACCGCTACTTCTCGTCGTACTCGACGA
>JALZBE010000320.1 GCA_030947665.1 Vulcanimicrobiota bacterium
GACGGGCGGTCGGGGCGGCTCTTGTACTCCGGGTGCGCCTGTGTTCCGAGAAACCAGGGGTGTACGCTCTGCGGGAGCTCGATCAGCTCGACCAGCGACGTGCGGCCCAGCGGGTGGTGGCCGCTGAACACCATGCGGTGCTCTTCAAACAGCGCTTTGTACTTGTTGTTGAACTCGTAGCGGTGGCGGTGCCGCTCGCTGATCTCGATCTCGCCGTACGCGCGCGCCGCGACCGAAGCCGGTTCCAGCGTGCACGCGTACGCGCCCAACCGCATCGTCCCGCCTTTGAGGTCGAGGTTGCGCTGCTCGGGGATGAAATCGATCACCGGATCGGGGCTCGTCTCGTCGACTTCGGTGGTCATCGCCTCGGACAAACCGCAGACGTTGCGCGCGAACTCGACGCACGCGAGCTGCATGCCGAAACAGATGCCCAGGAACGGGATGCGGCTCTCGCGCACGTGCTGGATCGCGACGAGCTTGCCTTTCACGCCGCGCGCGCCGAAGCCCGGCGCGACGAGCACGCCGTCGACATCGTCGAGCGCGGCGATCCCTTCGGTTTCGATCCGCTCGGAGTCGACGCGCACGACGTCGACCGCGACGTCGTGGAAGATGCCGGCGTGGCCGATCGCCTCGCTGATCGAGATGTACGCGTCCTTGAGCTCGACGTACTTGCCGACGAGCGCGACCTTCACGCGACCGCGCGGGTTCTGGATGCGCTCGACGATCGCGCTCCAGTCCTCCAGCTGCGGCGGGCGCGTCTGCAACCGCAGCCGCTGCACCGCGATATCGGCGAGCCCTTCGGCTTCCAAGTTGAGCGGGACTTTGTAGATCGTCGGCGCGTCACCGTTCTGCACGACGTTGCCGACCGGGACGTCGCAGAACAGCGCGATCTTCTCTTTCAGCTCGACGGGGATCGGGCGCGAGCTGGGGGTGCGCAGCACGATCGCGTCGGGCGTGATCCCGATCGCGCGCAGCTCGCGCACGGAGTGCTGCGTCGGCTTGGTCTTGAGCTCGTCGGCCGCACCGAGATGCGGCAGCAGCGTGAGGTGAACGAACATCACGTTCTCCTCGCCGACGAGATGGCGCACCTGGCGGATCGCTTCGAGGAACGGCAGCGACTCGATGTCGCCGACCGTGCCGCCGACCTCGACGATGCACACGTCGGCGCCGCTGGTCTCCGCGACGCGCGTGACGTGCGCCTTGATCTCGTTGGTGATGTGCGGGATCACCTGAACGGTCGCGCCGAGATAGTCGCCGCGGCGTTCCTTCTCGATCACCGACTTGTAGATCTGGCCGGTCGTGACGTTGTTCTCGCGCGTCAGCGACTCGTCGATGAAGCGCTCGTAGTGACCGAGGTCGAGATCGGTCTCGGCGCCGTCCTCGGTGACGAAGACCTCACCGTGCTGGTACGGGTTCATGGTCCCGGCGTCGACGTTGATGTACGGGTCGAGCTTTTGGATCGACACCGAGACTCCGCGACTCTTCAGCAGCCGTCCTAACGACGCTGCCGTGATCCCCTTCCCGAGCGAACTGACGACCCCGCCGGTGAAGAAGATGAACTTGGCCATGGGGAATGCTTCGCTTCACCGCGCGGGCTATCGGCCCCCGCCCAGGTCGGCGCCAAGGACCGGAAGGCATCGCTTGGTTCCATGGGCAAGCCGGGCGCATCACTCGCAACTCGTCTCGGGAGGTTTGCCCATGCGCATCATTCGAGTCGGCGCCGCGGCGCTTGCCCTCATCGGCGCGTTCGCCGCAGGCCACCTGTTCGCGACGCCGCCCGCCGCGGACGCGCAGCCGCAGTTTTCGCACTTCCAATGCTACACCTCGCTGTTCTGGAAACCGGCGACGAACTCGATCCCGGTGGCGCTTCACGACCAGTTCGGGTCGTCGGAGGTCGTCGTCGGAAAGCCGCAATTCTTCTGCTTGCCGGTGATGAAGAAGCTGCTGAAAACGCAGCCTCACGATATCAAAGGCCCGGCCGATCACCTCGCGTGCTACATGACGGAGGGCGGTAAGGTCGTCGGGACAGCGCGCAGCGCCGAGAACCAGCTCGGCAAGCTCCTGATGCGCGATTTCACGCCGCGCATGCTGTGCGTGCCGACGCGCAAGGACGAGAAGTTCCCCTTGTCACCAAGCTAAGGTTCGGGCGGGACGACCGCGACGACGAACCGGTCGAGATCGGCGTAGTCGCGGATCGTCTCGACGCCCGCGTGCGGAAGCACCTCGCGCACGAGGCGTTCGAGCACGCGCGCGTTCGCGGGCGATGCTTCGAGCACGGCGATCCCGCGCGGTGCGACCAGCGCCCGCAGATCCGGCAGCAGCCGGCGGTAGAGCGCGAGGCCGTCGGGGCCGCCGTCGCGCGCGAGCGCCGGTTCGAACGACACCGGGTCCGGCGCGGTCGCGCAGTCGGCGGTCGGCACGTACGGCAGGTTCGCGACGACGCAGTCGAACGGGGCGTACGGCAGCAGCGGCGCGGCGAGATCGCCGTGCAGAAAGGTCACGTGTTGAAACACGTCGTTGCGCGCGGCGTTGCGGCGCGCGACGGCAAGCGCGTCTTGCGAAACGTCGCTCGCGTATACGCTGAGCTCGCGCGATTCGCTCGCGAGCGTCACCGCGATCGCGCCGCTGCCGGTGCCGACGTCGGCCGCGCTCCCGTTCTCGCGCCCGATCGCGCGCAGGTGGCGCAGGGCCCACTCGACCGCGAGCTCCGTCTCCGGGCGCGGCACGAGCACGCGCTCGTCAACACCGAACATGCGCCCGTAGAATCCCGCTTCGCCGGTGACGTATGCGAGCGGCGTTCCCCGCGCGCGGCGCTCGACCAACTCGCCGAACCGCTGCACGACGTCGGGCGTGAGCTCGCGCTCGCGGTGCGCGATCATCTCTTGCCGCGTGACGCCGCCGGCGTGCGCGAGCAGAAACACCGCGTCGAGCCGCCCCGTGCCGCCGATCGGCTCGAGCCGCACCGACGCGTCACGCAGCGCCTCGCCGATCGTCACGCCGCGCTGGTTTCCCCGGCGAGGAGCCGCGCCTTTTCGTCCTTTTGCAGCTCGACGACGAGCTTCTCCATGTCGCCGTCGAGGATCACCTTGATGTTCTGGAAGTTCTGGTTGATGCGGTGGTCGGTGATGCGGTCCTGCGGATAGTTGTACGTGCGGATCTTCTCGCTGCGGTCGCCCGTGCCCACCTGGCTGCGGCGCAGCGACGCTTCCGATTCCTCGCGCTCGCGGCGCTGGTTCGCGGCGAGCTGCGCGCGCAGCATGTCCATCGCACGCGCACGGTTCTGCAGCTGCGAGCGCTCCTCGCTGCACGACACGATGATGCCGCTGGGCTTGTGCGTGATGCGGATCGCCGACTCGGTCTTGTTGACGTGCTGGCCGCCCGCGCCGGACGCCTTGAACGTGTCGATGTCGAGGTCGGTCGAACGAATCTCGATTTCACCGTCGTCTTCGACCTCCGGCAGCACGGCGACCGTCGCCGTCGACGTGTGGATGCGGCCCGCAGCTTCGGTTGCGGGGACGCGCTGCACGCGGTGCACGCCCGACTCGTACTTGAACCAGCGGTACGGCTCGCCGCCTTTGACGCCGACGACGACCTCTTTGTAGCCGCCGGCTTCGTTCTCGTTTTCGCTGAGCAGCTCGACACGCATCTTGCGCGTCTCCGCGAAGCGCGTGTACATGCGCAGCAAATCGCCCGCGAAGATGCCCGCCTCGTCGCCGCCGGCGCCGGCGCGAATCTCGATGAAGATGTCCTTGCCGTCGTCGGGGTCGCGCGGCAGCATCAGCTCCTGAAGCTGCGCGTCCACCGCGACGAGCCGCTCGCGCAGGCCGGGCGCTTCTTCTTCCGCGAGGGCGGCCATCTCCGGATCGCTCTTGTCGGCGCGCAGCGCGTCGTTCTCCGCCGTCTCGCGCAGCAGCGCGCGGTAGCGGCGGTAGGTCGCCACCGTGTCGTCGATCGACGCGCGCTCCTTCATCAGCGCGGTGAAGCGCGTTTGATCGAAACCGCCGCTCGTGTCGCTGAGCGCGGCTTCGATCTCGTCGAAGCGTTTCGAGAGCGTCTCGAGGCGGTCGGTGTAGTGCATCGTCAGGCAAGCAAGAAGCGTGCCGAAGATCGGCGCGCTTCCGTGATTCGTAGCGAGATCGCTAAACCGAAGCCGGGACGGCCTCCGCCTGGTCGGCCTGCTTCTTGGCGGTCCGAGCGGCGGCAGCGGCCTTCTTCTGATCGGCCATCGCGACGCGCTGGTTGAACTTCTCGACGCGGCCCGCCGTGTCGAGGAACTTCTGCTGCCCGGTCCAGAGCGGATGGCAGGTGGAGCAGACTTCGACCGCGATCGTCGGCGACGTCGATCCGGTGGTGAACGTGGCTCC
>JALZBE010000321.1 GCA_030947665.1 Vulcanimicrobiota bacterium
GCGCGTGCTCGCGGAGAATTCACATGACCGGACGGCTCGGCAAGCTGACCGATGCGCTGGCTGCGAACTTGTGGCTGATCCCGCTCATCGCATTTCTGCTCTCGTTCGCGCTGTCGCGCGGTCTTCTCGCATTCGACAAGACCGTCGATGTCTCAGCGAACGCCTGGTTCGTCTACGGAGGCTCCCCGCAGGGAGCGCGTCAGTTGCTCGCGACGATCGCCGGATCGATGATCACCTTCATCGGCTTGGTCTTCTCTTCGACGATCTTGGTGCTGCAGCTGGCCAGCAGTCAATTCTCTCCGCGGCTTCGTCGGATTCAATGCACGTGCTCGCTCGATCGCTGCCGCTTGCGTGTTGCACACCGCGCTGCCCGTCCGGCAAGCCCCTTCTTGACCGCATAGTCGCTTGCGGCCGTCGCTCAACGAAGAGCTGATCGCTGCGCATTCCGTCTCCTCCAACTGTATGTATCGATCGCATTTACCCCCCTAGGGGGGCGAACCATCGCGGGCGTACGGCCAATCGCGCGCATGCGCCGCTAGTACGGGGGAATCGGTCGTGCGCGCGAACGAGCCCGCGATGAGGCCGAGCATCACCCTGCGGCTCACGGCGCTCTGGAGCGCGCTCCTCGTGCTGGCCTTATTGCTTTTCGCGACGCTCGCCGTTGCGTACGGTGCTCGAAGCGCGCAGAACGCGCTCGACCAGCGGCTACTTGCGGAGAGCGCCTTGGCGGCAAGCAGCGTCGAACCGCGATCGGGACTGGTCGATGTCGACACGCCCCGGTCGACCTTTCGCAACTCGACCGTCGTCGTCTTCCGCAACGGGAATCCGATCCAAGTCGTCGGCGAGCGTCCCGCAGCCGACGCGTTGCGAGCGACGCGTTCGCTCGAAGCCGGCGTTGCGGCGACGGTCTCGTCCGACGAGCCGTACCGCGTCGCGGTGCGGGCGGTGCCCGAGGCGCCGTCGCTGCGTGTCGCCGTGTTCGCGTCCGAAGACCCGGTCGGCGGCGAAGTCGAGCGGATGCGGCGGACGTTCGCGCTCGTCGGCTTCCCGGTCGTCGCGATCGCGATCCTCGCGGGCCATCTGCTCGCGCGCCGCTCGCTCGCCCCGATCGACCGATTGACGCGCACGGCGGACGACGTTGCGCGCACCGGTCGATTTGCGGCGCGATTCGCGGTCGGGACGCGCGACGAGCTAGGGCGGCTCGGCGCGACGTTCAACGCAATGCTCGCGACCCTTGAAACGACGTACGCGGAACTCGAGGCGACCTACGAACGCGAGCGGGCATTCATCGGCGACGTTTCGCACGAGCTTCGCCAGCCGCTCACATCGATAGCGGGCGAAGCGCAGCTCGCGTTGCGCGATGAAGGCGGCGCGGCGGACCTCCGCGCGGCGCTGCGACGCATCGATGCGGAGACGCGCGGTCTGCGCGCGCTCATCGATGACCTATTGGTTCTCGCGCGCACGGACGCGCACGCCGTGGGAACCGGAAGCGCCGAGATCGGCGAGGCCGTAGCCGAAGCCGCGAACGTCGTACGGGCCGCGTTTCCCGATGTCGCGGTCTCCGTCCAGCTCGCGGCCGATCCGATGACGGTCATGATCCCGGCACCGCTCGTGGTGCACCTCTGTGCGAATATCATTCGCAACGCCGCTCAAGCGGCGCGGAATTGCGTTCGCGTTACCGTCACCCGTGACGGCGCGGACGCCGTCGTCACCGTCGACGACGACGGGCTCGGTATTCAAGAAGCGGACCGCGAACGGGCGTTCCGCCGTTTCGAGCGCCTCGCCGGCGGCCGGGCCGCCGGAACGGGACTTGGGCTTGCGATTTCGGCGGCGATCACCCGTGTGGGCAGCGGTTCGATCTCCATCGGCGACGCCGCGGCGGGCGGCGCGCGTCTCACGGTCCGGTTGCCGTTTCGCGTTTGAAGCGATAGCCGTGACCGCGAACGGTCTCAACTTGGCCGGCCCGTGCGCCGAGCTTTCGCCGCACGCGTCCGATCATGACTTCCAGCACGTTCGAACTGGGCTCGAAAGAGTTGCCCCAGACGCGCTCTTCGATGTCGGCGCGCGCGAGCGCCAAGCCCGCGTTCCGAACGAGGTGGTCGAGGAGATCGTACTCGCGAGCGGAGAGTGTTACCGGCGTCCCGTCGACCGAGACGCCGCGCGTTCGCGCGTCCAAGGCAACGCCGCCGGCGCTGAGTTGAGCGGCGCTGCGCGTACCGGCGCGGCGTATGACGGAGCGGACGCGCGCCAGCAGTTCGTCGATGTGGAATGGTTTTACGAGATAGTCGTCTGCACCGGCATCGAGCCCATCGACGCGGTCGCCGACCGCATCGCGTGCGGTGACGAAGAGGACGGGCGTCGTCGCGCCCGCTTCGCGAAGGCGTCGCACGAGTTCCACGCCGCTGAGACCCGGAAGATTCCAATCGACGATTGCGACGTCGAACGTGCCGTCGGCGGCTCGTGCGTCCCCCTCGATGCCGGTCGCGGCAGCGACGACGTCGTAGCCGTCCGAGGTCAGCGCGCGCGCGATGACGTCACGAACGGCGGGGTCGTCCTCGACCACTAGCGCGCGCACGTCAGGTTCCGGTCAGGTGGTTCCACTATGCTCATCCTACGCCGATTTGCGGCGCACCAATCACCGGAGGATCAATGACTACCAAGCAGACACGTATCGCGGCGCTCGCGGCCGTTCTCGCGCTCCCCATCGGCCTCGCCGGCATCTCGATCGCATCGGCGCAGAACCCTGCGCACGCGGCCGCCGCGCAGCCTGCGACCGCCGCTCGTGCTGTCGCCGAGCGTGAGGTCGAGGACAACGACGTCGAAGCCAACGGCGCCGAGACCAACGACGACGGCGCGCAGGCGCATCCGGGCGCAAAGGCCGTTCCGGCGGCGGCAACGCCGGCCGGCGATGGTGACGGCGAGAGCAACGACGACGGTCCCGCAGGATCGAACTCTTCGTCGCGCTGACGCGACGCGCGCTTGCCCCAACGCCTCCTGGTGGGGGGTAAGCGCGTAAGTTCGGCGTTGAAAGCGGGTTTTCGCGTCGACAATTGATAGCCGGCTGGCACCCCGGGCGTCGCACTCCATGCCTCACAGGTTTGTATCTCCTCGTCACGCAGATGGGGTCGAAAACGGCCCAAACGCTCTGCGGAAAGCTCGACAAGACCGTTTCGATCGCCGGCGCTTCCTACGAAAAAGGCGGCACGCACGCGCTTCTCGTGAGCTCCGTTCGCTAATGCCGCTCGCCGGGTGCGGAGCGCGAGTTTGCGTGTTTCATCGTGCGACGAGGCTCAACAGGCCGATCGCGCTAGGTTCTTTTTCAAAGAGACGTTCATCGCACACTCACGTTGCCGCATTGATCAACGGCAGCAATTCTCGTGTTCGGCGCGTCGCTCCACGGTGCAAATGAGTCGATCCGGGTCGCGTTCCAAGCGCTTGTGGCCTTGCGGGCGGAACAGGCGCCATACTGTTTGGTGCCCGTCGCCGGAGTGAAAGCCAGTCCGGGCGGCGGTACTTCATGTCTAAATTACGCAAGGTCAAGTGGCTGCGGATGACGAGCTCGCTCTCATTTCGTCGGATGTCCGATCCGGGCGACGCAGGGCGGAATTTAGCTGCATCGTCCAATAGCCGGCGGCTGTCGCGCGCTTGCCGGCTACGCGAGCTTTGCTCTTCGGTTAAGCACGCCGAATTGCTCCTGCGCGAGCGCATAGCATTCGCACGACGCGTCCTGCAGGCCGGGCCGATCCAAGATCGTTATGGTTCCTTGCGCGTACTGGATGAAACCGGCAGCCCTGAGCGTCGAGGCAGCGATGGCCACTCCCGAACGCCGGCTTCCGAGCATCATTCCCAAGTACTCTTGCGTCAGTTCAATCGCATCGGACCGCACCCGATCCTGGGTCATGAGGATCCACCGAGCGCATCGTTCGTACACGCTGTGAAGGCGGTTGCATGCGGCGAGTTGACCCAAGAGATTGATATACGACTGCAGATACCGACTGAGCAGACGCCGGAACTCGGGATTGTTCTGCGTCAAATTTTCGAACATGCGCGCCGAGATCACGATGGCATCACCCGGCACTTGGCAGTAACTATGGTTCTCCGAAGTCGTGGCACCAAGGATTAGGGGAATCGCCGAAACGCCTTCGTACCCAACCGTTCCGACTTCGATCATGCCGCCATCCTGCATCTCCGCCACGACGGAAAGCACGCAGGTGAGAGGGAAATAGACCCGGTCGATCTCGACATCGGCCGCGTAGACTTTTTGCCGCAATTTCAAGCGTACGACTTCGCCCAGGTTCAGAACGCTGTCGGCATCCGCGCCCGTCAGATGGCGCAGGAGCAGGTTCTCTCCGAGCAAT
>JALZBE010000322.1 GCA_030947665.1 Vulcanimicrobiota bacterium
GGCGACGGCTTCGCCTTCGAGGCCCATTTCTATCAGCGCGCCGGTTAGAAAAGTCGCGCGCTTCTTGATGGGCTCGAGCAACGTGACGCGCGCCCCAGTGGCCAGCGCCAGCGGGATTCCCGGGACTCCGTTGCCCGAGCCGACGTCGATTAGCGAACCGGCGACGTCGGCGGCGAGCGTGAGCGCGTCGGCAATGTGCGCTGCGAACGCGGTACCATCTTTCGCGCCCGTCAGATTCAGCCGCCGGTTCGCAGCCAGAACCAAGGCCGCATATACCGCAAGGCGCTCCGCCAAAGGGTGCTCGACGCCGGCGTCGCGCAACGCGACGAGGGCGGCCGCGTCGGGCAGCGGCGTCACGCGAGAACGGCTGCCCCGGCGGTCAGGCGGTGGACGTGAACGCCGACGAGCGCGACGTCCGACGGCGTGATGCCCGGGATGCGCGCCGCGGCGCCGAGCGTGCGCGGCCGGGCCAGCTCCAGCTTCTCACGAGCAGCGCGCGATAGCGCGCGGATCGCGGCATAGTCGAGGTCGGCGGGGAGCGCGACGGCTTCGTCGCGGCCCGCACGATCGATCGCGACTTGCTGGCGGCGGACGTATCCGTCCATCTTGAACTCGATCTCGACGCGCGCCGCGATGTCCGGCTCGGTGCCGGCCGGAAACCTGTCGAGAACGTCCGCGACGGTCACGTCCGGCCGCCGCAGCGCATCCGCAAGGGTCGAACCCGGAAGGAGGTTGATCCTGCCAATACGAACAGGCCCTAGCCGGCACGTTTCCGCAGCGTGGCGCCCGCGCGTCAGCGCGTCGCGCCGCTCGGCGAAGTGCTGCCACGATACGTCGTCGACGAGCCCGAGCTCGCGACCCACCGGCGTGAGCCGCAGATCGGCGTTGTCGTGGCGCAGCACCACGCGGTGCTCCGCGCGCGACGTCAGCATGCGGTACGGCTCGTCGACGCCGCGCGTGACGAGATCGTCGATCAGCACGCCGATGTACGACGTCTCGCGGCCGAGCCGCAGCGGCGTGTCGCCGTGCGCGCGGCGCGCCGCGTTGATCCCCGCGATCAACCCTTGCGCCGCGGCTTCTTCGTAGCCGCTGGTGCCGTTGAGCTGTCCGCAGTGGAATAGGCCCGCGACGCGGCGCGTCTCCAGGCTCGGGTCGAGCTCGGTCGGCGCGACGAAATCGTATTCGACGGCGTACCCCGCGCGCAGCATGACGACGGAATCAAAGCCGGGCAGCGTGCGCAGCATCGCGAGCTGCACGTCGGCGGGCAGCGACGTCGAAAAGCCGCCGACGTAGAACGTCGGCTCGTCCCAGCCTTCGGGTTCGACGAAGATCTGATGCGTCGGGTTGTGCGCGAACTTGACGACCTTGTCTTCGATCGACGGGCAGTAGCGCGGCCCGATGCCGCGGACGAGGTCGAGCCCGTACAGCGGTGAGCGGTGCAGGTTGTCGCGGACGAGCGCGTGCGTGCGCTCGTTGGTGTCTACGATCCAGCACGGCAATTGCGGGCCGGCGAACGCGCGCGGGCTCGCGTACGAGAACCGCAGCGGCGTCGCGCTCGGTACTTGCACGGCCATCGCGGACAGATCGAGCGACGTGCGGTCGACGCGCGGGGGCGTGCCGGTTTTCAAGCGGGCTAAAGGAAATCCGAGCCGCGCGAGCGCCGCGCTCAGGCCTACCGCCGGCGCTTCCCCGAAGCGGCCTTCAGACCGAACCTCGTCGCCGCGAAACGTCTTGCCGCCCAGAAATGTCCCCGTGGCGAGCACGACGTTGGGTGCGTGCAGCGTGCGGCCGTCCGCGAGCTCGACGCCGCGCACAGCACCGGCCGCGACGACGAGATCTTCCGCCATCCCGCGCACGACCGCGAGATGCGGCTGCGCCGCGATCGTTTCGTTCGCGACGCGGACGTAGCCCGGCTTGTCCGCGAGCGCGCGCAGCGCGCGCACCGACGGTCCTTTGGACTCGTTGAGAAACCGCGCGTGCAGCGACACGCGGTCGGTGACGCGCGCCATCGCACCGCCGAGCGCGTCGATCTCGCGCACGAGCTGACCCTTCGCGCTGCCGCCGATCGACGGGTTGCAGGCGAGCGTGCAGATGCGATCGGGGTCGCCGGTCACGAGAAGCGTTTCGGCGCCGAGGCGCGCGGCCGCGAGCGCGGCTTCGAAGCCGGCGTGGCCGCCCCCGACGACGATCACGGCGGCGTCGTTGCCGCGTGCGTCGATGGTGTTCACGGTGCGCGCAGGAGCTTCGCCGCGCGCGGCGCGTTCGCCGCTAGGTTTCCGGCGCCGGGCCGGCGCCGCCGTCGTAGAGCGCGCCCATCTCGGCGCTGAGCTCTTCGAAGCGCGCGCGCTCGGCCGCGGCATGCTCGAGCTGTTCTTCCGGCGAGCGGTCCCGTTTGCCGGCCCGCACCTTGAAACGCAGGTAGCCGACCTGCTGGTACGGCGGCAGCACGTCGGCGCGAATCTCGAAGCCCTCTTTGTGCAAGTTCAGCTTGAGCGCGACTTGCTGGATGCCGTGCAGCAGCGCGGTGGTGAGCGCTTCGTCCGCGACCCCCAAGTCCATGAGCGTGTGCATCTCGTTCTTGGGCGCGATCACGACCCGGGTGCGCCAGGTGTGCTGCGGCGAATCGTAGTCGTCCTCGACTTGATGGAACGCCACGACGAGGTCGTCTTCGTAGATGACCTCGATCCCCTTGGACCGCAGCTTCTTGCGCAGCGTCTTGTGGCGCACGCGCTTGGGCCAGCGTTCCGGTGCGACCGAAAGCACCTCCGTCAGGCGGATCGGCTCGGTATCCATGCGCGTCGTATACCCGCCGTGCGGGTACGTGCACGTGGCCGTGAGCTTTCTGACCCACGTCATCTGCGACGACGAGCAGCGACGCTACGAGAAACCCGATCCCGATCATACCTTCCGCGGCCGCCTCGACGGCACGCGCCAGAAGGCCGACGAGGTCGTCTACGAAGACGATTTGATCTTCGCGTTCAAGCACAACGTCGATCCCAGCCGCGAGCACTGGTGGGAGACGCACGTCGTCATCATCCCGAAGCGCTGGATCCCGACCCTGCTCGACATCGGCGTCGGCGACATGCGCATCTGGACGGCGATGATCGCCGGGATTCAGAAGGTCGCGCTGAAGCTGGGTTTGCACAAGACGGGCTTCATCGTGCGTTCGAGCGTGCTGGCGCCATACCAGCACACGGAGCACGTGCACATCCACATCCTCGCAGGGGAGCACCGGCATCCGCACACCGACGGACCGCTCTCCGAGCACCTCACATAACGCGGCGCGCGCGTCGCTGATCGACGTCGCGCGTACGTTCGGAACGATCGCCGTCGTGTCGTTCGGCGGCGGTCAGAAAGCGGCGATCCGGCGGGCGGTCGTCGAACGCCGCGCGTGGCTCAGTAACGACGACTTCATCGAAGCCCTCGCGCTCGCGGAGCTGATGCCGGGCGCGAACTTGGTGAACCTCGCCGTGTTCGTGGGGCACCGGCTGCGCGGCGTGCGCGGCGCGGCCGTCGCGATGCTCGCGGTATGCCTGCCGCCGTTCGCGATCGCACTCGTCGCGGCGTACGCGTACTTCGCGCGCATCGACGTGCAGCTGGTCGGCGCCGCGTTGCGTGGCTGCGCAGCCGCCGCGGTCGGGCTGACGATCGCAAACGCGATCGAGCTCACCGTCGAACGCCGCAGCGACGGTCCGCTCGGGCTCGCCCTGCTCGCTGCGACGGCGCTCGCGGTCGGCGTCTTCAAGCTCGGGCTGCTGCCGACGTTCGCAGTATTCGGCGGGCTCGGCATTTGGCTCGCGACGGCGCGCGCGCGGCGCGGTGCGGCGCGCTCCGCATGAAAGACCTGCAGATCCTGCGCGTGTTCTTCGTGCTGTCGGTGCTCGGGTTCGGCGGCGGCAAAGGGATCTTTCCGCAGATGCACGCGCAGACCGTCGACGCGTACCACTGGGTGACCGCCGCGCAGTTCACGCAGTTCTACGCGATCGGCAAGCTCATTCCGGGACCGACCACGATCGCGGCGGTCTTCATCGGCTACGCGGCCGAAGGCACGCGCGGCGCGGCGATCGCGGCGATCGCGATGTTCGTCCCCGCCGCGCTGCTGATGCTCGGCGCGGCGATGTTGTGGCGGCGGTTCCACGACTCACCGTGGCGCGAACGGATCGGCACGGGGCTGGCGCCGATCGTCGTCGGGCTCACGTGGGCGAGCGTCTTTGCGTTCGGCAAAGGCGCGGTCGGCGGCGTCGCGTCGATCGTCATCGTCGTCGCCGTCGCGGCGCTCGCACTGCGCACGAAGCTGGACACGCCGGTCTTGATCGGGCTCGCCGCGGTCGCCGGCGCCGCGTTCCTGCGC
>JALZBE010000323.1 GCA_030947665.1 Vulcanimicrobiota bacterium
ATCTCGAGCCGGTCGCGCACCGCGCGCGGCGCGCCCAGCGCGAGGCGCTGCCGGTTGTACCTGATCTCCTCGCGTTCGTACTCCGTATACGGGTATGCGAGCGCTTCGTCGCGCGAAGGCACCGGCAGGTCGACGCCGCGCCGAATGCGCAGCCGCCACAAGTCGATCGTCGCGGCGAGCTCTTCGGCTTCTTCCGGCGTCTCCGCTGCGATCGCCGCGACGCACAGGATGACGCGCGGCTCGTGCAAGCGCGCCGAGGGACAAAAATGCCGCCGGTACATGCGCGTCACCGCCGACGCGTCGCCGCTGATGAAGTGCGCGAACGCGAACGGCAGACCCAGCTCGGCCGCGAGCGACGCGCTGTAATCGGACGAGCCCAGCAGCCAGACTTCAGGCGACGTCTCGCCGCTCGGCATCGCGATCAGCTTCGCGAACGGATGCGACTCCGGCAGCGTGGCTTCGAGGAATCCCACGACGTCCTGCACCTGCCGCGGGAAGCGCGCGACCTCGGCCGATTCCAGCGCCATCGAGACGCGCTGCGAGCCGCCCGGCGCGCGCCCGATCCCGAGATCGATGCGACCCGGTGCGAGCGCGTCGAGCAGCCGGAACTGCTCCGCGACCTTCAGCGCGGAATAATGCGGCAGCAGCACGCCGCCGGTGCCGACGCGCATGCGCGACGTCTCCGCGGCGATGCGCGCGAGCAGAATCTCCGGCGCCGGATCGGCCAGCCCGCGCATCGCGTGATGCTCGGCGAGCCAGTACCGGTGATAGCCGAGCCGTTCGGCGGCGCGCGCCAGCGCGATCGTTTCGAGGATCGCGTCGCGCGGCTGCACGCCGGCGAGCACGGGTGATTGGTCGAGGATGCCGACGGGGAGAGCCATACCTTCACTTCAGAAGGCACGGCGCTCCCCGGCGGATGCAGCCCTAGGGGTTACTGCCGCTGTCTACGGCTTGATTGCGACCGCCAGAAGCTCCGGCGACGCGTGGCCTTCGAAACGGCGGAAATTCTCGGCGAACAAGCCGGCCAGTTTTTCGGCCTGGGCATCGTACGCCGCCGTGTCGGCCCACGCGTTGCGCGGGTTCAGCACGTCGGTCGGAACGTCGGGCACCTCGGTCGGAATCGACAGCCCGAAGAACGGTTCGGCCTCGAACGTCGCGCTCGCGAGACGGCCGTCGATCGCGGCGTTGACCATCGCGCGCGTGTACGCGAGCTTCATGCGCTTGCCGACGCCGTAACCGCCGCCGGTCCAGCCGGTGTTGACCAGCCAGCAACTCGCCTCGTGCGCTGCGATGCGTGCGCCGAGCAGCTTCGCATACACGGTCGGGTGATGCACCATGAACGGTGCGCCGAAGCACGTCGAGAACGTCGCGGTGGGTTCCGTCAGGCCGCGTTCGGTGCCGGCGACTTTCGCGGTGTAGCCGGAGAGAAAATGGTACATCGCCTGTTCGGGCGTCAGCTTTGCGATCGGCGGCAGCACGCCGAACGCGTCGGCGGTCAGCATGATGATCGTCTTCGGGTGGCCGGCCATGCCGCTCTTCACGAAGTTCGGCAAGAAGTCGACCGGGTACGCGGACCGCGTGTTCTCGGTGAGCGCTTGCGAGTCGAGGTCGAGCCGTCGCGTCTGTGGATCGATCACGACGTTCTCGATCACCGTGCCGAAGCGGTGTGACGCCGCCCAGATCTCGGGTTCCGCTTCCTGCGAGAGCTTGATGACCTTCGCGTAGCAGCCGCCTTCGAGGTTGAACACGCCGTCGGCCGACCAGCCGTGCTCATCGTCGCCGATCAGCGGGCGGTTCGTGTCGGCGGAGAGCGTCGTCTTGCCGGTGCCCGACAAGCCGAAGAAGATCGCAACCGCGCCGTCCTGCCCGACGTTGGCGGAGCAGTGCATCGAAAGGACGTCGCGCAGCGGCATCAGGTAGTTCATCACGGTGAACACGGACTTCTTGACTTCGCCTGCGTAGCGCGTCCCGCCGATCAAGATGATCTTGCGCGCGAAGTTGACCATGATGAACGTCGACGAGTTGGTTTTGTCGCGCGCGGGGTCGGCGTCGAACAGTGCCGCGTCGATCACGGTGAATTCCGGCGAGAACGACTCGTCGCCGTCGGCGGTGTCGATGAAGAGATCGCGCGCGAACAGGCTCTGCCACGCGTACTCCGTCACGATGCGCACCGGCAGCCGGTAGCGCGGATCGGCGCCGACGTAGCAATCCAGCGCGAACACGTCCTTGCCGTTCAGATACGTGCCGGTGCGCGCGAGCAGCGCATCGAACGCCGCAGCATCGATTTCTTTGTTGACGGTCCAGTCGATGTGCGTCTCGCTGCCGGGCTCGCGCACGAAGAACTTGTCGTTGGGCGAACGGCCCGTGTGCTTGCCGGTTTCGACGACGAGCTGTCCGCCCGCGCCGAGGATCCCTTCGCCGCGGGCCAGCGCGTGCTCGTACAGCTGAGCGGGGCTCTGGTTGCGGTACACCGTCCCGACGCCGGTCAAGCCGAGGCTGGACAGATGTTCGTCGAAGGATTGCGAAGGGTTCGGTAACGTGAGAATCGGCGTGCTCCTCGGTGCGACCGGGGGAAGAGGTCCGTGATTCGCTTGGTAGCGGGGGGTCGCCTCGTATGAACGAGCTGTTCACCGTGCTTCCGCCCGGCGAAGCCTTCGCGTCCCTCGGCCGCGTTTGTTCCCGCATCGAACGGACCGAAATCGTCGCGCTCGAGGCAGGGCTCGGTCGGGTGCTGGCCGAGGACTTCGTCGCACGCGAGACGCTGCCGTCGTTCGCCCGCTCCACGATGGACGGCTACGCGGTCCGCGCCGTGGACACGCACGGTGCGTCCGAGCAGTCCCCGGCCTATCTGCGCTTGGTGGACGACGTCCCGACCGGCGCCGTTCCGGCGGTCGCCGTGGGGGCGCGCCAGGCCGTGCGGACCCACACCGGCGCGATGATCCCGCCCGGCGCCGATGCCGTGGTGATGGTCGAGGACACCAGCCTGCACGGTGACGAGGTCGAGGTGCTCGACGCCGCGGCGCCGGGCGAAAATGTGCTGACCGTGGGCGAAGACGTCCTGGCCGGCGCGGTCGCCATCCCGGCCGGCCGGCGGCTCGGTGCCGCCGAACTCGGGGGGCTCGCGGCGCTGGGGATGACTCGGATCGTGGTGCGGGCGCGGCCGCGGATCGCGATTCTGTCGACCGGGGACGAGGTCGTCGCCGCCGGCGCAACGCCGGGGCCGGCGCAGGTGCGCGACGTGAACGGCACGACCGTCGCGGCGGTGGTCGCGCAGGCCGGCGGCGTCGCGGTCCCGCTCGGGATCGTGCCCGACGACGCCGCCGAGCTGGAGCGTGCGTTGCGCGCAGCGCTCGCGGACGCCGACGCGGTGGTGCTGTCCGCGGGCTCGTCGGTGTCCGTGCGCGATCTGACCGCGCAGGTCGTGGCCCGGCTCGGCGCGCCGGGCGTACTGGTGCACGGGATCGCGATCAAGCCGGGCAAACCGACGGTGCTCGCGCTCTGCGACGGAACGCCCGTCGTGGGGTTGCCGGGGAACCCCGCGAGCGCGCTGGTGGTCGCGCGGCGGATCGTACGGCCGCTGGTGCGATTGCTCGGCGGCGAACGCGTCGACGACGATGGCCTGGGCGACGAGCGCGAGACGAGCGCGCTGCTCGACGTGCCGCTGCCGTCGCGACCGGGCCGCGAGGATTTCGTGCCGTGCACGCTCGCGCGCGACGCCGCCGGCGCGTTGCACGCGACGCCGGTGTTCGGCGCGTCGAACCTGATCTTCACGCTGATCCGCGCCGATGCGCTGATCGCCGTGCCGCTGGACCGCAGCGGTCTCGCCGCGGGCGAAACCGTGCGGGTGATCGTACCTTGAGCGAACGGACGGTATTCTTGCACGACATTCCGCTAGAGCGTGCGCGCGAACGTTTCGACGCCGTGCTCGATGCGGCGGGCGTGCGCAACGATGCGCGTGAGACGCTCGCGCTCGACGACGCGCTCGACCGCGTCACCGCGGCGCCGGTCATCGCGCGCTTGTCGTCGCCGCACTATCACGCGTGCGCGATGGACGGGATCGCGGTCGTCGCCGCGCGGACGGCCGGCGCGGTGGAGACGTCGCCCGTCGAGCTCGTGGTCGGCACCGAAGCGATCGTCGTCGATACGGGCGATCCGCTGCCGGAGGGCTTCGACGCGGTGATCCCGGTCGAGCAGGTCGAGCCGCGCGCGAGCGGGCGCGTCGCGGTACGCGCCGCCGTCGCGCCGTTTGCGCACGTGCGCGCGATCGGCGAGGACGTCGTGGCCAGCGAGGTCGTCGTGCCGGTCCGGCGGCGCCTTGGCGTCGCCGATCTGGCGGCGTGCGCCACGG
>JALZBE010000324.1 GCA_030947665.1 Vulcanimicrobiota bacterium
CGCCCGAGCGGCTCGACGCGATGCGCGCGGCGCAGCGCGCGTCCGGCATCCCGCAGCATTATGACGGGCTGTGCGAGAACGTGCCGCGCGAGGAGTCCGACCGGCGCGCCGCGAGCGAACCGTTCGTCGTGCGCATGAAAGTCCCGAAGACCGGCGTGTGCATGGTGCACGATCTGGCGCGCGGCGACGTGGAGTTCGCGTACAAGGACGTCGACATGCAGGTGCTGCTGAAATCCGACGGCCTGCCGACGTATCATCTCGCGAACGTAGTCGACGACCACCTCATGGAGATCACGCACGTGATCCGCGGTGAGGAGTGGATGTCGTCGGCGCCCAAGCATCTGCTGTTGTATTCATACTTCGGCTGGGAACCGCCGGTGCTGATGCACGTGCCGCTGCTGCGCAATCCCGACAAGTCCAAGCTGAGCAAACGCAAGAACCCGACCGGCATTTTGTTCTACGAGCGCATGGGCTATCTGCCCGAGGCGCTGCTCAACTTTCTCGGACTGCTGCTGGCGCCGGCACCGGAGGGCGAAGAGGTGTTCGACGTCGCGACCCTCACCGAGCGGCTCGATCTCGCGAAGATCTCGCTGGGCGGCCCCGTATTCGACGTCGCGAAGCTCGACTGGCTCAACGGCCAGTACCTGCGCACGCTCTCCACCGACGAGCTGCTCGCGCGCACGCAGGCGTGGGGCTTCGACCGCGACCGGCTCGCGAAGATCGCGGAGCTCGCGAAGTCGCGCGTCGAGCGGCTGAGCGATCTGGTGCCGGCGGCCGCGTACTTGTTCGCCGGCCGGCTTGCGGTCACGAAGGAGTCGTTCGCCGGGATGAAGCTCGCGCCCGACGACGTGCGCAAAGCGCTCGCGCTCGCGATGTGGCGGCTCGACGCCGAACGCAGCTTCGACAAAGCGACGGTCGAGCGCGTGCTCAAGGGCGCCGGCGAGACGCTGGGCGCGAAGTTCCGCGACCTCTCGCGCGTATACTACATCGCGATGACCGGCAGCCCCACGTCGCTGCCGCTGTTCGACTCGATGGAATTGCTCGGCCGCGACATCAGCCGCGAGCGTTTTCGCGTCGCGCTCGACGCGCTCGGCGGCGTCAGTGCGAAAGAACAGAAGGAGTGGCAGCGGCTCCCGCAGCCCGGCGCGTCGAACGGGGCCGCCGCGTGAGCGCGCGCGCGATCGTGCTCGCGGCCGGCAAGGGCACGCGCATGAAGTCGGCGCGGCCGAAGGTGCTGCACGAGCTGTGCGGGCGGCCGATGCTGTGGTGGGTGCTCGAAGCCCTGCGCGCCGCGGGCGTCGACGACGTCGTCGTCGTGACGAATCCCGAGCTCGACCCGCACGTCGCGGCAATGGGCGTGCGCACCGTGATCCAGGCCGAACAGCTCGGCACGGGCCATGCGGTGAAGATCGCGCTCGACGCCGTCGCGCCGGAGGAGGGCTGTCTGGTCGTCGCATACGGCGACATGCCGCTGGTCGACGCGACGATCTTCGAGGACGTGCAAGCCGCCGTCGATGCCGACGCCGGCACGGCGCTCGCCCTGGTGACCGCGGTGATGCCGCTGCCGTCGGCGTTCGGCCGGATCGTGCGCGCGGGCAACGCGGTCGAACGGATCGTGGAAGCGAAGGACTGCACGCCCGCGCAGCTCGCGATCGACGAGATGAACGCCGGGATCTACGCCTATCACGAGCGCGCGCTGCGCGCGGCGATCGTACAGGTCGGCAACGACAACGCGCAGCGCGAGTACTACCTTACCGACACGATCGAGCTGCTGATCGGGACGGGCCAGCGCGTTGCGCCCGTGCCCGTCGATGACTACCGCAGCGTGCTGGGCGTCAACGACCGCGTCGAGCTCGCGTCGGCCAACGTGATCGTCAACCGCCGCTTGTGCGAGGCGCACATGCGCGCGGGCGTGACGATCGCCGACCCTGCAACGACGCATCTCGTGCCGGGCTTGCAGATCGCCCCGGACGTGACCATCTTGCAGAACACGATGATCTACGGCGCGACGCGCATCGGCGAAGGCACGTGCATCGGACCCAACTGCCGGATCGGCGACGCCGTGATCGGCGCGCGCTGCGACATCCGCGAGAGCGTCGTGACGTCGAGCGAGATCGCGAACGACGTGAAGATCGGACCGTTCGCACACCTGCGCGGCGACTCGCGGCTCGCCGACGGGGTGCGCATCGGCAACTTCGTCGAGCTCAAAAAAGCCGACCTGGCCGAAGGCGTGAAAGCGAACCATCTCGCGTACCTGGGCGACTCCGCGGTCGGCCCGCGTTCGAACATCGGCGCCGGAACGATCACCGCCAACTTCGACGGCACGCGCAAGAACCGCACCGAGATCGGCTCCGACGTGAAGATCGGTTCGAACAGCGTGCTCGTGGCGCCGGTGTCGGTCGGCGACGGCGCCGTGACGGGCGCCGGTGCGGTGGTGAACCGGGACGTTACGGCCGGCGACAAGGTCGCAGGCGTCCCGGCCCGGTCGATCGCGAAGAAGCCCTAGTCGCCGTCGGGCGCGACGTGCGACGGTGCGCGCAGCGACGTCGCGCGCAGCGCGGACGCCGGGAGCCGCACGCCGCTGAGCGGCTTCACAGTCTGCGAGTAATCGAACATGTCGTGCGGTGCCGACGCCGTCGCGTCGCGCTGGCCGAGCGTCGGCAACCCGAACGTGTCTTCGATGTAGCGCGTGATGCTCGCGGTCTCGAACTGGACGTGCGAGACGTAGCCGTGCTTGGCGTACGGCGAGATCGCCATGAGCGGCACCCGGAAGCCCGCGCCGTTCTGATCGAGGTGCGGCGGGACGACGTGATCGTACCAGCCGCCCCAGTCGTCCCACGTGACGAAGATCGCGGTGTCTTTCCAGTAGGTGCTCCCGCCGATCGCGGACACGATCGACGACACCCACGCCGGGCCGCTCGTCGACGGGAACCGCGCGTGGTCGGAGTTGAACGCGTCGGGCGTGACGATCGATACGTCGCGCAGCGTGCTGCGCGCGATGTCGGAGAGGATCGTCGTCTCCGGCGCGATCTGGTCCTGCGTCCAGTCCGGTCCGTAGCGGATGTGGCGGATCGCATCGTAGGGGGTCCACAACGAGCCGGCCGGGTCGCTCGTGCCCACGTCGGTGATCGAGGGGGCGTAGTACGCCCACGTCTTGCCGGCGGTGTCGAGCAAATCACCGATCGTCTTGTAGTCGAAGCACGGCGCGACGCCGGGAGCGCCGTAGGGAACGCCGTCGGCGCCCATCATCGTGACGCCCGTTCCGGCCGGCGCGTCGCAGCCCCACGGCTGCGCTCCGGGGTTGTTCACGACGTTGGCACTTTGGCCCGCGATGATGTACTGGTGCGCGACGTAGCTATTGCTATTGTTCGATTGGAACATGCGGTCCGCCAGCGCGTACGACGTTGCCAAGTCGAAGTAGGGCTGCGCCTCGGCGCGCGGCACGTACGCGTAGGCGAAGTTCTTCGGGACGGGCTTGTTCGCGAGGACGTGGTCGAACCCGTCCATCTTTCCGCCGTCGAGGCTCCCGGAAAAGTCGACGAAGCCGTGATTCGGATCTGCTCCCTGCGCCAGCGAGACCGGCTGCAGCGGGATCGTCGACCCGTCGGACGCCTGGCCGGATGACACGGTGTCGGCGCCCGGAAATCCCTGGAACAAGTTGTCGAAGGAGCGGTTCTCTTGCACGATCACGACGATGTGCTTGATCACGTCGTGCGCTTGTTTCGGCGCCGGTGCGGTAGGCGTCGTGGGAGCGGTGGGTATCACGGCGCCCGACGTGCCGCCGCCGCCGCTACAACCGGCGAGGGGGACGAGAAAAAGTACGGTCGCTGCAAGAGCGCGCGAGTGCATACCCCCGTTTTCGACCGGAATCGCCACGTTCTACAGGTGGCCGAATCAAATTAAGCGACGGCTAATCTCCGGGCGTGTACTGGCCGATACTGACCTATTTACGCCCTGCACGTTCGGTTAGTCGTCGGGTGGCGGACCGATGTCGTTGGGCTGTACGTGCCGGAAGCTCTCGGCTGACCGGCGGCGTGCCGCAACGGCGGTGTATGCGCGCGCCGGCGCGCTGAAATCGAGCACGTCGCCGATCGATTGCGACGTCGCGTCGGTACCGCCGAGCGATGCGAGGCCAAACGTGTCTTCGATGAAGCGCAAGATGCTGCCGAATTCATACGTCGTGTGGCTGACGTAGCCCGAGCGTGTGTACGGTGACGCGACGATGAGCGGGACGCGAAAGCCCATCCCCATACGGTCGCGGTGCGGCGGCTTCACGTGGTCGTACCAGCCGCCCCAGTCGTCCCAGGTCACGACGAGCACGGTGTCTTTCCA
>JALZBE010000325.1 GCA_030947665.1 Vulcanimicrobiota bacterium
CGCCAGCGCACCGCGCTGGATGCGCAGCGTCTCGCGCATCGCGCGCAGGTACGCGCCGCGCGAGCCGAAGTGCTTCACCTTCTCGACCAGCTCGCGCTGTACGTTCACGATGTCGATCAGCGCGGAGTCCGGCTTCGGGATGAAGTCGACGGCGCCGAGCTCCAGCGCGCGCAGCGTCGTCTCGGCGCCGTCGCGGGTCAGCGCGCTCACCATGATGACCGGCGGGCCGCGCCGCTCGACGATCGCGCGCGCCGCTTCGAGCCCGCCGATCCCCGGCATCTCGACGTCCATCGTCACGACGTCGGGCTTCAGGCGCTCCACCATCGCGATGCACTCTTCGCCCGACGCCGCGGTCCCGACGACGCGAATCTCGGGCTCCTTCTCCAGCATCTTCTGGATCGCGCGGCGCATGAACGCGGAGTCGTCGGTGACGACGACGGTGATCACGCGCGCGTTCACGCCGGCACCGTCGCCTTCAGCCGGTACACGATCGCGTCCGGGCCGACGATCGGCTCGTACAGATCGGTCAGGTGGAACAGCGACTCCGCGTGGCCCAAGAACAGGTAGCCTCCGGGGCGCAGCGCCCGCGCGAACGACTCGACGACGCGCTTCTGCGTCGCCTTGTCGAAATAGATGAGCACGTTGCGACAGAAGATCGCGTCGAACGGCCCCTCGGCCGCGACGCGGGGACCTTCCAACAGGTTCAGACGGCCGAACGAGACGAGGCGTTTCACCCGGTCGGCCACCACGAACCCGTCGCCCTGCGGCTGGAACCACTTCTCGATCATCGCGGGCTCGGTGGCGCGGAACGAGAGCGCACGGTAGAAGCCCTTGTCCGCCAGCTCCAGCACGCGCGGCGAGATGTCGGTCGCGCGGATCGACAGCAGCGCGTCGGGGAGCTTGCGCGTCTCGAGCATCGTCATCGCCAGCGAGTACGGCTCTTCGCCCGACGAGCACGCCGCCGACCATAACCGCAAGCGCGGCGAGCGAACGAGCAGCTCGTCGACGATGTTGCCGGCCAGCGCCTTGAGCTGCGCGCGCTCGCGGAAAAAGTACGTCTCATTGTTCGACAGCACCGACGCGAGGTCGCTCCACTCGTCCTCGCGGTGCGTGTCGTAGCGCAAGAACCGCACGTAGGCATCGTACGTCTCAAAGCCGCGCTTGGCGAGCCGCGTCGAGAGCCGGCTCAGCAGCAGAAAGCGTTTCTGATCGTCGTACCAGATGCCGAAGCGGTCGCGAATGAGGTCGCGCAGCGCAACGAACTCGCCGTCGGAGATGTCGAGCAACGTTTCGCCTAACTGTACCGTATCCGCGGGTTCACCGCGGCGTATAGCATATCGACGAGCATGTTCACGATGACGAACGCGGTCGCGAACAGCAAGATGCAGCCGTTGATCAGCGGCATGTCGCGGTTCGAGATCGCCTCGAACGCGAGCCGGCCGACGCCGGGCCAGGCGAACACCGATTCCGTCAGCACGGCGCCGCCCAGCAGCAGGCCGGTCTGCAGCCCGAGGATCGTGATGATCGGGATCAGCGCGTTGCGCAGCGCGTGCTTGATCACCACCGCGCGCTGCGCGAGCCCTTTCGCGCGCGCCGTTCTGATGTAGTCCGACGACAGCACGTCGAGCATGCCGCTGCGCGTGATCTTCGCGACGATCGCAAGCGGGATCGTTCCGAGCGTCACCGCCGGCAGCACGAGATGCCACAGCGCATCGAGCGCGGCGCGTCCGTTGCCGGCGAGCAGCGCGTCGACGAACACCAGATGCGTGCGCGCGGGGACGGTATAGAGATACGCCGTCGCGAGGCGGCCCGAGATCGGGAACAGGTTGAGCCCTGCGTGTGACGGCAGCACCGCGAGCAGGTACACGAGGATCCAGCCCAACCAGAAGACGGGGATCGATACGCCGAGGATCGCGGCGCTCATCGTGAGCGCGTCGATCGCGCTGCGGTGGCGCACCGCGGCGATCACGCCCGCCGGGATCCCGATGAGGATCGCGAACAGCATCGCGCTCAGCGTGAGCTCGAGCGTCGCCGGAAAGTACGCCGCGAGCTTCTGCACGACCGGTTGCGAGTCGAACACCGACTGGCCGAGATCGCCGTGCGCGACGGCGCCGAGATACAGCGCGAGCTGCATCCACACGGGCCGGTCGAATCCCAGCGACGACCGTAAGTGCGCGACCTCCTGCGGGCTCGCGTGCTCGCCCAGGCGCAGAGCGATCGGATCGCCCGGAATCGCGTGCATGAACGCAAAGCTGACGATCGTGATCGCGAGCAGCACGAGCACGAGCCGCACGATGCGGTCGACGGCGAAGCGCAGCATCGTTGCGTTCAGGCGCGCACGGCGGCGAGCGAGAACCGTGCCGCTTGCGCGTACAGATACAGCCACTCCCACGGGCTGAAGTCGTTGCGGTCGCGCTGGAGCAACGCGGAAAAGCGCGGGCTGTCGGCAAGCTGCCGAAACAGCACGTCGAACCGCGCGGGCTTGCGCTCGAGGAACGTCATCAGATGATGGCGGTGCGTGAGCCGCCCGTAGAACGCGCGCTGCACGGCGCGTTGGTAGCCGGGCGCCGCCTCGCGCACCCGGCCCGCGCGCACGGCGCCGACCGCTTCGGCCGCGAACCGTCCGGTCGTCGCCGCCTCGTGAATCCCCTCGCCGGTCGTCGCGTCGACGAGTCCGGCCGCCGTTCCGCCCACCATCACACCATCGGCGCCGATGGACGGCCGCGGGAGCCCGCCGTACAGCAGGTTGCCCTCGTCGCGCACCGTGTACGGGATGCCGGCGAACAACCGCTGCTCGACCGTCGCGAGGAACGCATCGAGCTCCGCGCGCAGCGCCGCACCCGCGATCTTCGCCTGGATGCCGAGCCCGATCGACAGATGGTCGCGCTTGGGAAACATCCACCCGATCACGTTGCGCCCGGAGATCGGGCTGAGGTAGTAGTGCATCTCCAGCGTCCCGTAGGTCTCCGGGGTCGCGGGCCGCTCGGGATAGACGCGGTACTGGAAGCACGTGATCAATCCGGCGCTCCAGCCGGCGTGCCGGAACCTCGGGTCCACGTCGTCGAGGCGCGCGGTCGAGCCCGGTGCGAGAAAGACGCTGCGCGCGCGGATGGTCTTGCGCGTTCCGGCTTGCGTGTCGGCGTACTCGACGACGATGCCGTCGCGCTCGCGTGTGAGCCCGCGGAACAGCGCGCTCGTGCGGATCTCCGCGCCTTCGCCGCGCGCGAGTTCACCGATCGTGCCGTCGAGCTCCTCGCGCGTCGTCGTGTGCGCCGGCCCAACTTCGAACGCGTACGTCTTCTTCGCGGTCGACAGGGTGATGATCGCGGGGTCGAGGTGCACGATCGAGCGCGGCACGCCGAACTCCTCGCAGAACCCCGGGCGCAGTCCGGCGGCGCACACGCGCTTGGCGCCCACCACCGGATCGCGCTCCAGCACGACCGTCGCGACGCCCCGGCGCGCCGCTTCCCGAGCGGCGGTTCCGCCCGCGGGCCCGCAGCCCACGACGAGAAACTCGGTCGACTCCATGCCGGGCGCCACCTTCGCGGCCGGTTCGGCAAGGCCCGTTTGCGGCAAAGGACACCAACGTGACCATGCTAAACGCAGGCACGTTCGAAGCGCCCGGGTCGGGCACTTTTCTTTGTGTTTTCGTATAAAGGACCAACGTGACCATCGGTTTGACGCAAAATCTCGGGATCGAGCTCGGCCTCATCGCGGGCCTCATCGCGATCCTGTACGGTGTCTACTTAGCTACCTGGGTGCTCAAGCAGCCGGCAGGCAATGCGACGATGCAGTCGATCGCGGCGGCCATCCAGGAAGGCGCGATGGCGTTCTTACGCCGTCAGTACACGACCGTGGCCATCGTCGCGGCCATCCTATTCGTCGTCATCGCGGTCTTGCCGGCGCCGCTCGGCTTGGAAGCCGCGGTCGGCTTCTTGATCGGCGCGGTGCTTTCGGGCGCAGCCGGCTTCATCGGCATGATCGTCTCGGTCCGCGCGAACGTGCGCACTGCCGAGGCCGCCCGCGGCGGCGTCGCGCCGGCGCTCGACCTCGCGTTCAAAGGCGGCTCGGTCACGGGATTGCTCGTGGTCGGGCTCGGCCTGTTCGCGGTGAGCGGCTACTACTGGATCGTCAGCACGATCAACGCCGGGCACGCGTCACCGGAGTCGGACAGCCTCGCGGCGCTGATCGGGCTCGCATTCGGTTGCTCGCTGATCTCGGTGTTCGCGCGCCTTGGCGGCGGCATCTTCACGAAGGCCGCCGACGTCGGTGCCGACCTCGTCGGCAAGGTCGAAGCCGGCATCCCCGAGGATGACCCGCGCAACCCCGCCG
>JALZBE010000038.1 GCA_030947665.1 Vulcanimicrobiota bacterium
GGACGACGAACGGGGCGAACTCCCAGTGCAGCGCTTTGCGCGTGGCTTCCATGTTCTTGCCGAGCGGCTCGCCGTGTGTCTTGAACGTGCCGGCTTCGGGCGAGCCGTAGCCGATCGTGGAGCGCACGGCGATCAGCGTCGGGCGCAGCGTCTCCGCTTTCGCCTGCGCGATCGCGCGGTCGATCGCGTCGGCGTCGTTCGCTTCGCTCGGGCCGACTTCGATCGTATGCCAGCCGTAGGCTTCGAACCGCTCGCGCACGTCTTCGGTGAACGTGACGTCGGTCGCCGCCGCGAGCGACACCTTGTTGTCGTCGTAGAGCACGATCAGCTTGCCGAGCGCGAGGTGGCCGGCGAGCGACGCGGCCTCGGACGCGACGCCTTCCATCAAGTCGCCGTCCCCGGCGAGCACGTAGGTGTGATGGTCGACGATCGTCTGCTCGCGGTTGTAGACCGCGGCGAGGTGCGCCTCGGCGATCGCGAGGCCGACGCCGTTCGCGAACCCCTGGCCCAGCGGCCCGGTGGTCACCTCGACGCCGGGGGTGAGGTGGTACTCGGGGTGGCCGGGCGCGCGGCTGCCGAGCTGGCGGAAGTGCTGGAGGTCATCGAGCGAGAGATCGTAGCCGGTCAGGTGCAGCAGCGCATAGAGCAGCGCCGAGCCGTGCCCCGCGCTGAGCACGAAGCGATCGCGGTCGAACCAGTGCGTATCGGCCGGATTGAACCGCAGGTGCCGCGTCCACAAGGCGAACGCCGCCGGGGCGGCGCCCAGGGGCAGGCCGGGGTGGCCGGAATTCGCCTTCTGCACCGCGTCGACGGCGAGAAAGCGAATTGCGTTGATGCGAAGGTCGTCCGCTGCGGTGTTCACGGTCTGCTCCTGGAATTGCCGGGGAAGCCGCGTTAGCCGCGGACCACTCTTGCCCCCGCCTTTACCCGACCCGCCGACGGGAGCACGGTATGCGGCGCGGAAACGCCCCGGGCGATGGATGACAGCTTGGAAGCCCGGATCGTCGAGCTCGAGGAGCGCCTCGCGGCCAAGCCCGACGCGATCAAGAAGAAGGCCGGGCGGGTGGTCGAGGAGGTACTCGACGCGCTCGACACCGGGAAGCTGCGCGTCTGCGAGCTCACGGACGACGGCTGGGTGGTGCATCCCTGGGTGAAGCGGGCGATCGTGCTGTCGTTCGGCCGGTTCGATGTCGCACGTATCGTCGAGGAGGCGTTCGCCGACACCGCCGGCCCGCTCGACGCGCTGCAGCTGCGCTACCGCCTCCCGTCGTATTACGACAAGCTCCCCACCAAGCGCAATTGGAAGAAGCTCGGCGCGCGCTGCGTGCCGGGCGGCATCGCGCGCTACGGCTCGTACCTCGGCAAGAACACGATCCTGATGCCGGCGTTCGTCAACATCGGCGCGTACGTCGACGACGGCACGATGGTCGACACGTGGGCGACCGTCGGCTCGTGCGCGCAGATCGGCAAGGACGTGCACTTGAGCGGCGGCGTCGGCATCGGCGGCGTCCTCGAACCGCCGCAGGCGATGCCGGTGATCGTCGAGGACGGCGCATTTCTCGGCTCGCGGTGCATCGTCGTCGAAGGCGTGCGCATCGGCCGCGAGGCGGTGCTCGGCGCGGGCGTCGTGCTGACCGCGTCGACGCCGGTCGTCGACGTGCGCGGCGCCGAACCCGCGGTGAGCAAAGGCGCGATCCCGCCGCGCGCCGTGGTGATCCCGGGCGTGCTGCCCAAGCGCTTCCCGGCCGGCGAGTTCGGGACGCCGTGCGCGCTGATCATCGGCGAGCGCAGCGAGTCCACCGACCAGAAGACGTCGCTCAACGCCGCGCTGCGCGAGTTCGAGGTATCCGTTTAGCGTGAATCCGCGCGTGGCGGCCATCGAGCCGTCGCTGATCCGCGTGATCGCGGCGAAGAAGAAACCGGGCGCGATCGACCTCGGACTCGGCGAGCCGACGTTGCTTCCGCAGCAGCGGTTCATCGAGGCGGCCGCGCGCTGGGCGGGCGAGCACGGCGTGAAGTACACGGTGAACGCGGGCGACCTCGGCCTGCGCGAGCGCATCGCGGCGCACTACGCGTACCCCGGGATGTCGGACGCGCGCAACGTGTGCGTGACGACCGGCTCGCAAGAAGCGGTGTACGTCGCGATCAAGACGCTGCTCGACCCCGCCGCCGACGAGCTGCTCGTGGTCGATCCCGCCTTTCCCGCGTACGCGAAGATGGCGCAGCTCGAAGGGGTATCGTACCGGCGCGTGCACATGCGCGGCGACGACGACTACCGTTACGACGTCGAAGCGATCCTCGACGCCGTCGACCGCGCGACCCGCGTGATCGTCATCGCATCGCCGGCGAATCCCACGGGGCGCGTGTTCCGCGACGCCGACGCGCGCCGGCTGGCCGAGGGATTGCTCGCGCGGGGCGGGCCGCCGATCTGGGTGCTGCAGGACGAGATCTACCGCGAGCTCACGTATGTCGACGATCCCGGCTACGTTGCGAAGTACTACCCGCACACGGTGGTGGCGAACTCGCTCTCGAAATCCAACGCGCTGACGGGGATGCGGATCGGCTGGCTCCTCGCGCCCGACGGCGCGATCGAGGCGCTGAACAAGACGCACGCATGGGTAACGTCCACGGCGAGCGCGTTCGGCCAGCGCGTCGCGTTCGAGATCTTCGGTGAGGCCGGCGCGATCACGGAGCAGTCAGCCTGGTACCGCGCGCAGCACGCACGGACCATCGCGGCACTCGACGCGAGCGGCTTGCGCTACGTGCCGATCGACGGCGCGTTCTACGCATGCGTGAAGCTGCCGCGCGGCAACGACTCGCTCGCGGCCGCGCTAGAGCTGGTGGAGAACCGCGGCGTCGTGGCAATCCCGGGCCGCATCTTCGGCGACTCGCTCGAGGGCTGGCTGCGCATCAGCTGGGTCGCGCCGATCGAAGACGTCGAGGAAGGCCTGCGCCGGATCGCCGCGTTGTAACTACCTCATCGCGTACGTCAGAATATGCGAGTCCACCGGCCCGGTGCGCGTCAGCTTTTCGGGCCGGTGCGCACCTCGACCATGTTGTCGGGGTGGAAGTACAGCTTGGAAACGCGCTGGATGTCGGCGGGCGTGATCTTCGCGTACCGTTGCGTGAGCGTCGCGTAATACGATGTCGGGAGATCGTCTTGCCCGATGCGCATCAGGTCGCCGGCGATCGTGCTCGTCGCCTGCTCCGCGTCGATCGTCGTCGCGATGATGCGCGTCTTCGCTCGCGCGAGCTCCTCGGCGCTGACCGGCTCGGTCTGCATTCGCTTGAGCTCGGCGCGCACGACCGCGTCCGCGGCGTCGACCTTGGCCGGCACCGCACGGAACGTGATCGTCATCGTGCCGCGGTCGCGGCCCGCATTCAGCGAGCTGTACGCGCCGTAGACGAGGCCGCGCTTGACGCGCACCTCGCGGAAGAGGCGCGCGTCGAACGCGCCGCCGCCGTAGATCTCGTTGGCGAGCCGGAACGCGTCGTAGTCCGGCGACGTACGCGCGAGCGCGGGGGCGCCGAGCTGCACCGAGACGTCTTGGGCCGGCGTCTCGACGCTCTGCTTCTTCGCCGCGGGCAACGGGATCGCGGGGAGATGCGCATCGGGCTTCACGCCGTCCGCCGTCCAGTCGCCGAAGCGCGCGGCGACCTCGCGCGCGACCGTCGCCGGGTCCACGTCGCCCACGACGACCAGCGTCGTGGTGTCGGGGCGGACGTACTTCGCGTGGTACGCCTTGACGTCGTCGAGCGTGATCGACGCGATCGACGCGGCCGAGTCTTCGCGCAGTACCGGATCGCCGGCGGGATAGAGCGCTTCGAGGAACGTGCGCTGCGTGCGGTAGTTCGGGTCGAGCGCGCGGCGAGACGCGACCGCCGTCGTCTGCTGCTTCGCGAGCGTCAGCTTGTCGGTGGGGAAAAGCGGGTGGCGGACGTCGTCGGCCAGCGCGTCGAGCAGCGTCGTCATGTCCTCGGCGCGGCCGTGCGCGGAGAACGTGGTTCCGAACGAAAGCTGAGCGGCGCGGTCGTCCGCGAGCTTGCGCTGCGCGGCGTAGTCGTATTTGGCGCTGCCCCAGTTCATCAGCGACGACGTGATGCCGGCCAGACCTTCCTTACCGGCCGGATCGTAGGTCGGTGACGTACGCACCACACCGCGCACGAACACGGTCGGATTCGACGCAACGCGCTGCACGAGCAGCTTGAGCCCGTTGGGCAGCGTCGTCACCACGGGGTTGACGGCGCTGTGGAGGTCGAGCGGCTTCGCGAGCGCGGTCTTGAGCCACGCCGGCTGCACGACGGGCCCGTTCGGCACGCGCTCGCCGAAGCTGTCGCTCACGCCCGACGCGAGGTTCGACGGCGGTTTGAATTTGGTCGGGTCCGTCGTCGTCGGCTCGAGCGTCGCGACGACCGCGGCTTTCGCGTACACGGTGCGCGCGACGGCATTGACCTCGTCGGGCGTGATGGCGTCGATGAGCGCGGCGTAGCGCGACGGGTCCGTGTCGCCCGGGAAGACGTAGCCTTCGCCGATCCCGTTGCCCAGCCCGACGATCGAGTCGCGCGCGTACGTGAGCTGTGCGATCGCCGAGCGCTTCGCGGCCGCGATGAACTCCGGATCGAGGCCCTTGGCGAGCAGCGCCGCCGTGGTTTTCTCGAACGCCGCGCGCACCTCGTCGGCGGTATGCCCCGGCGCGACGAGCAGCAGGGCGTGAACGGTCGACGCGCGGCGGTCTTCGAGCGGGACCGGGATGAGCCCCAGCGTCAGACCGGTGTCGACCAGCGCCGCGCGGTACGGCCCGCGCGGGTTCGTCATCGCGGAAAGCGCGATGTCGTTGCGGAGCTGATCGTGCTCCGTCGCCGGCGCGTTGCCGGGCGCCGCGAACGCTTCGTCGAGGATCGTGAACGGAAACTCCGCCTTGATCGAGAGCGTCGCACCGCTCGCGGGCTTGAGCTCGTACTGTTTGCGCGCCGGAAGCTTGTGCGACGGGATCGGGCCGAACCATTTGCGCGCGGAGGCGAACACGTCCGCCGGTTTGACGTCGCCCGTGACGACGAGGGTCGCATTGTTGGGGTGGTACCAGGCGTCATAGTAGCGGCGCAGGTCGGCGACCGTCGCCTTTTCGATGTCGGGCTTTGCGCCCAGCGCGGTCGCGCCCAACCGCGAATCCGGATAGACCTTTTCCCCGGTGCCGAAGAGCAGCTGGAAGAACGGCTGGCTGTAGTCCTGCGCGTACTCTTGCAGCACGGCGCCTTTCTCGACCGCCCAGTCCTTGGGGTCGAGCTTGAGATTGCGCATGCGATCGGCTTCGACGTGGATCAGCGTGTCGGCGCGGTCCGACGGCACGACGAAGTAGTAGTGCGTCTGTTCGTTCTGCGTCTGCGCGTTGAGGTCGGCGCCCAGGCGCGCGTTCATGTCGTCCAGACCCGCGCTCGACAGCGTGCGCGTGCCGCGGAACATCATGTGCTCGAGCGCGTGCGCGAGCCCCGTCTTGCCCGTCGTCTCGTCGAGCGCGCCGAATCGGTAATACGTGTGCACGAGCACGACCGGCGCCGCGTGATCCTCTAGCACGACGATGCGCATCCCGTTGGCGAGCGTGCGCATTTGCGCGGTCGGGGGCGCGCTCTGCGCGCCTGCGGGCAGCGGGCGCAGCGGCGAAAGGACGAGCGCGGCAACGGCTGCTGCCGCGGCGAGTCGGCGGATGAACACGGGCGGCCTCACGATTTGGGTCCGGTGCGAATTTCGACGAAGTGGTCGGGGTGGAAGTAGGTGCGCGCCGCGCGCCGCACATCGGTGGGGGTGACGCGCGCGTAGCGTTCGGCGAGCGTCGCGTAGTAGTCGGGCGGGAGCCGGTCGGAACCGATGTTCATCAGGTCGCCTGCGATCGTCGCGGTCGCCTGTTCGGCCAGCAGGATGCGCGCGGCTTGGCGCGTCGCGCAGCGCCGCAGCTCCTCGGAGTCGACCAGCTCGTTCTGCAGCCGCTTGACCTGATCGCGCACCAGCGCTTCGGCCGCGTCGACCATCGACGGCACAGCGCGGAACGACGCGACCCACGTGCCGCGGTCGCGGTCCGACGAGTAGGTCGTGCCGATGGTGTACACGAGACCGCGCTTCTGGCGCACTTCGCGGAACAGCCGGCTCGCGAACGACTGGTCGTCCAGCAGCGCGTCGGCGAGCATGAACGCATCGGCGTCGACATCGCCTTCCGCGGGCGCGGGCTGGCCTAGTTCGACCGACACGTCCAGCGCGGGCGTCTCGACGATCTTGCGCACCGGCGAGGGCAGCGGGATCGGGTGCAGATGCGGATCGGGTGCCGGCCCGTCGGCGTGCCAGTCGCCGAACGCACGAACGACGCTCGCGCGAATCGTGTCGGGATCGACGTCGCCGACGACCACCAGCGTGGTGAGGTCGGGGCGGTGATATTTCTTCACGAACGCGCGCACGTCGTCGATCGTGATCGATTCGAGCGACGTCTTCGACGACTCGCGCAGCGCCGGGTCGTTCGCGGGATACAGCGCCTGGGCGAACGCGCGCGCCGCGCGATAGCCCGGGTCGATCACCCGGCGCTCCACGGCGACCGCGCTGTTCTGGCGGATGAGCACGAAGCGGTCGTCGGGCAGCAGCGGGCGGCGCACGTCGTCCGCGAGCACGTCGAGCAGCTTGTCGGCGTCGCGCGCGAGGCCGTGCGCCCCGAACGACGCGCCGAAGCCGATCCCCGCCCCGAGATCGTCACCGAGGCGGTGCTGCGCGGTGTAGTCGTAGTTCGCGCTGCCGTACGACAGCAGCGCCGACGCGATCCCCTCCAAGCCTTCCTTGCCGGGCGGGTCGAAATCGGGCGAACGGCGCATCGACCCGCCGATGAACACGGTGCCGTTGTCGTGCACGCGCTGCACGAGCAGCCGCAACCCGTTGGGCAACGTCGTCTGCACGGGCGCCACGCGGCTGCGCAGCGCCAGCGGCCGCGCGAGGTCGGTGCGCATCCACGCCGGCTGCACGACCGCGCCGTCCGGCACGCGCCCGCCGAAATCGTCTTTCACCGAACCGCCCAGATCCGAAGGCGGCTTCGCCTTGGCGGGATCGGTGGTCGTCGGCTCGAGCACGGCGTCGCCGTTGGGCTTCGCGAACACGCGCCGCGCGACGGCGTTCACGCTCGCGACGTCGACCGCTTCGATCTCCGCGGCATACGTCGTCGGATCGCGGTCGCCGGGAAACACGTAGCCGCTGCCGAGCGCGCTCGCGAGCCCGGCGATGGAGTCGCGTGCGAACACCAAGCCGGTGAGCTCGCTGCGTTTGGCCGCCGCGATGAAATCCGGATCGATCCCGCGCGCGAGCGATGCCGCGAGGACCGTTTTCCACGCCGTGCGCGCTTGGTCGGCCGTGTGGCCGGGCGCGACGAGCAAGAACGCGTGGAACGTCGACACGTGACGGTCGAGCGACGGCTGAAGACCGAAGCCCAGCGTGATGCCGCTGTCGACGAGCGCGCCGCGGAACGGGCCGCGCGGGTTCTGCAGCGCGACCAGCGCGACGAGCGCGCGCAGCCCGTCGTCCTCGGTGGCGCCGGATGCCGGCGGCGCGGCGTACGCGAGGTCGACGACGGTGAACGGATAGTCGGCCTTGACGCGCGCGACGACGCCGGTGGCCGCCTTCGGCGGCGCGATCGTCACCTTGGGCACCGCGCGCCGCGCGATCGGGCCGAACCACTTCTGCGCCGACGCGAACACCGCATCGGGCTCCACGTCGCCGGTCACCACGAGCGTCGCGTTGTTGGGCGCGTACCACGTGTGGTAATACGCGCGCAGATCGGCGACGGTCGCCTTCTCGATGTCGCGCTTCTCGCCCAACGCGGTCTTGCCCAGCGGCGAATTCGGATAAAGCTTCTCTTGCAATCCGGTGCCGAAGCCGAACAACGCGTTGCTGTGATCCTGCGTCCACTCTTGCAGCACCGCGCCGCGCTCTTTGTTCCAGTCGCCCGGTGCGAGCTTGAGCGCGTGCATGCGGTCGGCCTCGACGCGCAGCGCGCCGTCGACGCGATCGGCCGGCAGCACAAGGTCGTACCGGGTGTACTCGTTGGTCGTCTCGGCGTTGACCTGCGCACCCAGGCGCGCGCCCCAGTCGTCGAGCCCGCTCGACGAGAGCGTGGTCGTGCCGCGGAACATCATGTGCTCGAGCGCGTGCGCGAGCCCCGTCTTTCCTTGCTTTTCGTACGCGCCGCCGAAGCGGTACCACATGTTGACGACGGCGACCGGCGCGGCGTGATCTTCCAGCACGACGACGCGCAAGCCGTTGGCGAGCGTGCGGACGTGCGCGGGGACGACCGGGTTGGGCGCGTCGGCGCGGACCGGGATCGCCGTCGTGCACAGCGAGACCGCGGCGGCGCAGAGCGCGGCGGCGAGTCGGCGAGCGAGCATCCGGCTAGGCTACGACGGTCCGGCGGAGGGTTCCGCCGCCCGGTACGCCCGTGCGCTGCGGGCGACTGCACGATACGGTGCGAGGCCGATGAGCTCGCTGCGCCGCAGCGACACGCCGTCGCGAGCCGCCGCTCGGCGCACGAGTTCGGTGACCCGGTAGAGCGGGACGGCCTCGGCGTCGGTGAGGTTGCACGAGACCTGGACGCGGTCGGCGGCGAGCCGCAACCCGAGGCATTTGAGCGTCCGCAAGCCGCCGCTCGACGCGCGCAACTGCCGCGCGATCCGCTTGGCCAGGTCCAAATCACCGGTGGTCAGCTCGACGTTGTACGCGATGAGGAACGGCCGCGCGCCGATCGCGATCGCGCCCGCCGACGCATGCGCGGCGTCCCCGTAGTCGAATCGCCAGCGCTCGTCTCCGGCGAGGCGCTCGGCCAGACCCTCGAACTCGCCGCGCCGGACGTCGGCCAGGTGCTCGCGGTGCGGCGCGCTCGCGGCGGAACCGTACAGATAGGACGGCACGCCGACCTCGCGCCAGATCCGCGCCGCCGCGCGGTGCGCGAGGGTGACGGCATCATCGAGCGTCGCCTCGTCGAGCGGCACGAACGGGAGCACGTCGAGCGCGCCGATCCGCGGATGCGCGCCACGGTGCACGCGCAGATCGATGCGCTCGCGCGTGACCCGCGCGAGCGCGACCGATGCGGCGACAACCTGCGGCCCGCTTCCGACCGCGGTGATCACGCTGCGATGATGAATCGGATCGCTCGTACGGTGCACGACGCGCACGCCGTGCGACGCAATCGCGGCGACGCACGCGTCGATGACCGCCACGTCATGCCCTTCGCTGACGTTGGGAACGATCTCGAACTCGTGTGCTATTTCAGATACGCCTCGATCGACTCGTCGGGGTGCGGCGGCTCCGCGCGGCCGCCGAGATTCTTCGCGAGAAACGCCTCGACCGCGGCGTTGAAGCGCTTGTTGTTCTCCGGTCGCGCGAAGCCGTGCCCTTCGTCGGGGAACACGATGTACGTGACCGCCTTACCGTTCTTGCGCATGGCGGCCGCGATCTGATCGGACTCGCGCACGTTGACGCGCGGATCGTTCTGACCTTGGCCGATCAGCAGCGGAACGCGGATCGCGTCCGCTTTGAACAGCGGCGACTGCGGGTTGAGGACTTCGGGCGTATCGCCCATGCGGCGCGTGAACGTCGAGCGCAGCGTTTCCCAGTACGGCGGAATCGACTGCAGCAGCGTGTTCAGATTCGACGGGCCGACGATGTCGACGCCCGCGGCGAAGGCATCCGGCGAGAACGCCAGCGCGGTCAGCGTCGCATAGCCGCCGTACGATCCGCCCATGATCGCGACGCGCTTGGGATCGCTGACCCCCTGCTTCACGAGCCAGTCTTTCGCATCGAGCAGGTCGGTGCGCATCGCTCCGGCCCACTGGCGGTCGCCTGCGTTCACGAAGGCCTTGCCGTAGCCCGTCGAGCCGCGGAAATTCGGCTGCAGCACCGCGTAGCCGCGGTTCGCCAGCCACTGCGGGTAGCTGTTGTAGCCCCATCCGTCGCGCGCCCACGGCCCGCCGTGCACCAGGATCACGGTCGGCAAGTTCTTGGGGTCGACGCCGACGGGCGTCGTCAGGTAGCCGTGGATCGTCATGCCGTCGCGCGCCGGATACGTCACCGGGCTCATCTTCGCGAGCGTGTACTGCTGCAGCGCGGGCCGCACCGCGAACAGCAGCGCCGCCTTCTTCGTGCCGCGGTCGTACGTCCAGAACGTCGGTCCGCCGTCGTCGACGGTGGAAGCGACGAGCCAAACACGATCGTCGCGATCGGTCGACGTCACGCCGATGTCGCCCGGGATCTGCTGCTTGATCGCGGCGAGGTCGCCGGCGTAGGCGGGGTCGAGCACGATGATGTCGACGCGATCGCGGGCGATCCCCGCGGCGATCGGCGCCTTCGTCTTGGGCGAGAACGCCACGTACGACACGTCGTAGTTGGGATCGCCGACGACGTCGGTCCGCGCGCCGGTCTTGAGATCGTAGCGGAAGAGGTGCTCGGCATTCACGCCGGCCGCGGTCGTGATGTAGATGCCGTTGCCGTCCGGGGTGAAGCCCGAGACGTTCGCTCCGCCGTCGTCGGCGGAAAAGCTGCCGAGCGTGCGCCACGGCGCGTCCTTCGTGTCGCGCACGAGGATGTCGGTCGAAGCGTCCGGCTTCTGAACGATGGCGGCGCGCACGACGTCGTGCGTGTCCTCGGCGAAACCCGCCACGTTGCCGGGGTTCTGCGTATCGAGGGTCGCGTTGCCGGTCTTCGGATCGAGGCGGTACACGTCGAAGACCTTCGGGTCACGTTTGTTCATGGTGATGAGGATCGTCGCGGGCTGCGCATAATCGATCGACTCGACGCCGACGCGCGTCTTCGGGTAGGGTGTCAGATCTGCCGGTGTCCCCGGCGCCGCCGGAT
>JALZBE010000326.1 GCA_030947665.1 Vulcanimicrobiota bacterium
CGACGTGCACGTGCCGGTGATCGCGTTCGGCGGCAGCGTCGATCCGGCGGTCGAGGCGGCGCTGCGGACGCGCGGCGTGCGCTGCGTGCCGATTCTGCCCGCGCCGGCGTCTCTGCAAGATGCGATGCGCGATACGGAGGCGAACCTGCGGTCAGCCGCCGCGCGCGTGTCCGCGTTTCTTTCGGGATGCTGATCGCATGCTCGCGTTCTTGCTCGGCGGGGTTCTGCTCGGCGCGGCGCCGCTCGTGATCGATGAGCAGACGTATGCGTATCGCGCCGCCCGATTCGTCGAGGTCGACCTTCACGCGGGCGCGCCGTTTACGCTGCCTGCAAACGGGCGACGGGATCGATTGCACCCAGCGCAAGAGCGCCGCGTCGGGTGCTGCGGGTTCGTCATGACGCCGTCGCCGGTCCGGTCGACGGTCCCGTCGCAGGCTTGTTCAGGCGCACGTAGGTCGCGCGCTCGGCGACCGCCTCGTCGATGATGCCGACGACGACGACCGCGAGCCGGTCGCTGTCGTGGCGCACCGTCTGCGTCTCGCTGATCACGTTCGCGCGAACGACGCGCACGCCCAGCGTGCGCAGCTCGTGTTCGTCCACCTGCACCGGAAACTGGCCCTCCTCGGCGTATTCGTCGAGCAGCTTGCGCGGCAGCTCGTCGTTCACGACGGCCACCTCGCACACGTTCGCGTCGGCGCCGCGCAGCAGCGCGCGCACGTGCATCGACGCGGTGTATCCGTCGGTCTCCCCCGGCTGCGTCATCACGTTGCAGACGTAGATCTTCACCGCGTTGGACGCCTCGATCTCGCGGCCCACGCGATCGATCAGCAGGTTCGGCATGATCGACGTGTACAGCGAGCCGGGTCCCAGGACGATCGCATCGGCTTCGCGCAACGCGGTGATGACCTCGTCGAGCGGCGGCGCGAACGGCGGATCGAGGTACACGTGGTCGATCGTCCCGTGCGCGCCGGTGATCTGCGTCTCGCCTTCCACCACGCGCCCGTCGCTGAGCTTCGCGCACAGCCGCGCGACGGCGAGCGTCGACGGCAGCACGCGCCCTTTGACATTGAGCACGCGGCTCGACACCTTGATCGCCTCGTCGAAATTGCCGGTGATTCCGGTCATCGCCGCGAGGAAGAGGTTGCCGAACGAGTGGCCTGTTAGCCCCTCGCCTTCCGCGAAACGGTAGCGGAACAGCTCGGTCACCAAGGCTTCGTCGTCGGCGAGCGCGACCAAACAGTTGCGGATGTCGCCGGGCGGCAGCACGCCGAGCTCTTTTTGCAAACGTCCTGACGAGCCGCCGTCGTCGCTCACGGTGACGACCGCCGTCAAGTTCGTCGTGATCTTCTTGAGGCCGCGCAGCATCGTCGAAAGCCCGGTGCCGCCGCCGACCACGACGATCTTGTAGCCGCGCGTGAGGCGCTTGTCGCGGATCGCGTCGATCACCTTGCTGGTGCCGTGCGGCGCGACCGCGGTGACGATCGCGTTGAGCCAGCGCCAGATCCCCAGCGCGACGAACAGTGCGCCGATCAGCATGAAGATCCACGACAGATAGCCCGGCGGGAAGAACTCGGACACCACCGAGTCGACGAACTCGTTGATTCGCAGGGTCACGCCTTCGTCGGTGAGATAGCGCGACACGCCGTTGACGAACAGCGTCGCGCCGAGCGCCGCGAGCAGCAGCCACCGCTTCACGCCCAGACCCGGCTGCAGCCAGCGCGCGAGGTCGATGGAGCGGCGCATGCGTGTGCTCACCGGTTAACGTCCCGCGCGTCAAACGTTGCGATCGCGCCGGATTTCGTGTCCGTCAAATGGCGCTGGATGCGGCGAGCGAGGTACACGCTGCGATGACGGCCCCCGGTGCAGCCCATCGCGATGGTGAGCTGTGACTTGCCTTCCTCCTCGTAACGCGGGATCAGGAAGTCGAGCAGCGGGAAAAGGTTCGCCAGAAACGCTTCGGTGTCGGGGATCGCTTCGAGGTACGCGGCGACCGGCTCGTCGGCGCCGGTGAGCTCGCGCAAGCCTTCGACGTAGTTCGGGTTCGGCAGAAAGCGCACGTCGAACACGAGATCGGCGTCGAGCGGCACGCCGTACTTGAAGCCGAACGCGACGACCGACACGCGCAGCCGCCGCGCGTCGGAGCCCGCGAACGACGTGCCGATGCGGTCCTTGAGCTGGCCGAGCGTGAGCCGCGTGGTGTCCCACACGACGTCGGCGCGGTCGCGCATCCCGGCGAGCGCGGCGCGTTCCGCGGCGATCGCCTCGCCGAGCCCCATGCCGTTCTCGCCATACGGGTGGCGCCGGCGCGTCTCGCTGTAGCGACGGATCAGCGTTTCGTCCTCGGCGTCGAGAAACAGCACCTCCGGTTGGAAGCCGGCCGCCGCGAGCTCGTCGACGGCGGCGACCGCGTCGCCGAAGGGTCCGACCGTGCGCACGTCCAGCGCGAGCGCCGCGGTGACGTTCCCCGACTGCTCGGCCAGCGTGACGAACGGGCGCGCGAGCACCGGCGGCGCGTTGTCCAAGCACGCGAAGCCGAAGTCCTCGAACGATTTCATGGCCTGGCTCTTGCCCGCGCCCGAGAGCCCCGTTACGATGACGAGACGCCGCATATGAAGCTCTTTTCCGCCGACAAAGCCAACGCCCTCATCCCGGTGCTGGAGCCGCTCCTCGACGAGCTCTGGGCGAAGCGCCGCGACCTCGCGATCCGGCTGCTGGAGACCGACCCGGCGTTGCGCGCGGCGCGGCCCGACGTGCTGCGCGACCGCCGCCGGTCGCGGGAATTCACCGAGCTCAAGGCCGAGATCGTCCGGCTGATCAACCGCATCGAGGCGTACGGCTGCGTGGTCAAGGCCATCGACGTCGGGCTGCTCGACTTTCCGTCGATGCGCGACGGGCGTCCCGTGTATCTGTGCTGGAAGGCCGGGGAGCCGGAGCTCACCCACTGGCACGGCACGGACGAAAGCTTCGTCGACCGCAAGCCGCTCTGACGCCGCTCTGAGCGAGCGCCGTCAGACGCACGGAAGCCTGCTCTCAACGAGCAGGCTTCACGGGTGGGCGATTCTACGGTGCCTGCGGTTGTGATCCGGGGTTAGGCGGGGACGGCCTGGGGGTCGACCTTGATGAAGTCCTCGGCCAGCCCTTGCAGGCGTACCTCGCCGAACACGACGGTGTAGGCGCCGGCGGCCAGATCGGTGACCTTGCCGAATTCCGGGACGGCCGCGAGCTGCGGGATCTTCGCGCGGATCTCGTCGGGCAGCTTCACCGTGTCGCCCACGTCCAGCGCAGGCTGCTCGAACAGCTTCTCGAGGTCCGACATCAGCAAGTTGAGTGGGATGCCGTAGCCTTCGCTGACCTGTTCGATGGTCTCGGTCTCGCTGATCGAACAGTGCGAGCAGCCGCCGAGATGGAAACGAGCGAAGACGCGCTTCGCGCCGGCGTGCGTCTTGAACGCTTGCTCGACGGTTAGGTCTTTGGTGAAGTGGGCCACGGTCGACATCATTCAACGAGACCGGGTAACGACCCCGCTGGTTGCGGAACCACGCCGCGCACCCAAGCCGCCGGGTCGACGGTGCGGCGCAGCGCTTCGACGGGAGCACCGTCGAGCAGCACGCGCGCGATCTCGGCCTTGAGCGCCGCGGTCTGCAGCGCGTCGAGCGCGTTGCCCAGCGCGAGCACGACCGTTTCGACCGTCGCGATCTCGTCGGGCGCGTACGCCTCGCCATTTGACTTCGCGCCCAGAACGATCGCGCCGGTGACCGCATCATGCACCGTCATCGGGAACGCATGGTCGCCGGCGAACGCGTTCGTGACGTCCGCGAGCGCGACCGGAAGACGCGTTGCGCGCATGCGAACCAGCGCGGGATCGTCGACGTCGACGCGGTCCGTCGCCGCGGACTCGGCGGGATCGACGCGCACGGCCTCCCGCCCCGTGACGACATAGACCGCGACCGATACGGCGCCGGTGCGTGACGTCAGCTCGGCGTGCGTGCGCGCGACGGCGACGCGCGGCTCGGTGACGTATGCCACCTCGCGCGCGAACCTCTTGAGCGCGCGCTCGTTCTCGTGCCGCGAGCGGAAGAAGAGGTCGTCGATGAACGCGTCGACCCGGCTGTGGATGCCGCGCAGCGAGAAGCCGAGCACGAGCGCGAGCATGAGCTCGAGCGATGTCGACGTGACGTGCGAGAATTTTACGAACACCGTCGAGAGCGCCCACTCCAGCACGATGAACGCGACGATCACCACGCCCGAAACGCCGCCGAACACGAGCGCGCGGTTGATGACGAAACCGATGTCGACGACGCGATGGCGCACGATCGCGTACCCCA
>JALZBE010000327.1 GCA_030947665.1 Vulcanimicrobiota bacterium
ACGGCGCCAAGCGCAACGTGAAAAAGAAGTAATGAACGCCTCCGCTACGCTACGGCGTGAAGGTACCGTTTAAGTGCCTCGTAAAGGTCCCGTCCCAAAAAGACCGATTCTGCCCGACCCGAAATTTGGTTCGAAAGTGCTTGCGCGCTTCATCAACAAAGTGATGCTGCGCGGCAAGAAATCGGTCGCGGAGCTCATCACGTACGATGCGCTCGAGCTGATCGCGAACAAGTCAGGGCGCGATCCGATGGATGTTTTCACGCAGGCGCTGGGCAACGCAATGCCGCTGGTCGAGGTCCGTCCTCGCCGCGTCGGCGGTGCGACCTACCAGGTCCCGATGGAGGTCCGCCCGGACCGCCGCCAGGCTATGGCGATGCGCTGGCTCATCAGCTACGCGCGCGCCCGGCCCGGCAAATCGATGACCGAGAAGCTCGCGAACGAGTTGATGGACGCTTCGAACAATCAGGGCAACTCCATCAAAAAGCGCGAGGACACGCACAAGATGGCGGAAGCCAACAAAGCTTTCGCCCACTACCGCTGGTGATCGGCAACCTCTAGGTTTCTCATGGCTCTCAAGCGCGACTATCCGCTCGAACACACCCGAAACATCGGGATCGCTGCTCACATCGACGCCGGCAAGACGACGGCGACGGAGCGGATTCTTTTCTATACCGGCCGCACGCACAAGATCGGTGAAGTCCACGACGGCGCCGCTACCATGGACTGGATGGTCCAGGAGCAGGAGCGCGGCATCACGATCACGTCCGCTGCGACGGCGTGCACGTGGCGCGACACGCGCATCAACATCATCGATACGCCAGGCCACGTTGACTTCACGGTCGAGGTCGAGCGCAGCTTGCGCGTGCTCGACGGCCTCGTCGCGCTCTTCGACTCCGTTGCCGCCGTGCAGCCGCAGTCCGAGACCGTGTGGCGCCAGGCGAACAAGTACGCAGTGCCGCGCGTCATCTTCGTCAACAAGATGGACCGCATGGGTGCGGACTTCTTCAACTGCGTCCGACAGATTCGCACGCGCCTCGGCGCGAACGCGACCCCGATCCAGGTGCCGATCGGCGCCGAGGGCGATTTCCTCGGCGTGGTCGACCTGTTCACGATGACCAAGACCATTTATACGGACGATCTCGGCAACACGTCGGAGTCCACGCCCGTCACCGAAGCCGACGGCGACTTGTTCACGACCGCGCAAGAATGGCGCCAAGCGCTGATCGAAGCGATCGCCGAGCAGGACGACGCGCTGCTCGAGATGTTCTTCGACGGCCAAGAGATCCCGATCGAGCGCCTGCACAAGGCGCTGCGCGCGGCGACGATCCAGGGCAAAGTTCTGCCGATGCTGTGCGGCTCGGCGTTCAAGAACAAGGGCGTGCAGCCGCTGCTCGACGCCGTGGTCGACTTCTTGCCTTCACCGATCGACGCCAAGCCGATCACCGGCAAAGATCCCAAGGACGACGACGCCGACATCACGCGCCGCCCGGCCGACGACGAACCGTTTGCCGCGCTCGCGTTCAAGATCGCGACCGATCCGTACGGCAACCTGACGTACTTCCGCGTGTACTCGGGGGTGCTCGAGAAGGGCACGTACCTGTACAATGCGCGCAGCGGCCGCAAGGAGCGCATCGGGCGCATCCTGCGGATGCACGCCAACCATCGCGAAGACATCGACGCGATCGGGGCGGGCGACATCGCCGCGGCGGTCGGGCTGACCGACACGCGCACCGGCGACACGCTGTGCGACGAAAAGCATCCGATCCTGCTCGAGAACATCACGTTTCCGGAGCCCGTCATCTCGCAGGCCATCGAGCCGAAGACGAAGGGCGATCAGGACAAGATGGGCATCGCGCTGACGCGGCTCGCGCAAGAGGATCCGACGTTCCGTATGCGGACCGACGAAGAGACTCAGCAGACGATCATCGCCGGCATGGGTGAGCTTCACCTCGAGATCATCCTCGATCGCCTCAAGCGCGAGTTCAAGGTCGAGGCGAACGTCGGCAAGCCGCAGGTCGCGTACAAAGAAGCGATCACGAAGAAGGTCGAGAAGCAAGGAAAGTTCATCCGGCAGACCGGCGGCAAGGGCCAGTACGGCGACGTCTGGATCCGCCTCGAGCCAGGCGAACCGAACACCGGCTACGAGTTCAAATGGGGCATCGTAGGCGGCACGATCCCGAAAGAATTCCAGAAACCGGTCATGGAAGGCATCCGTGAGGCGTCGCAGAGCGGTGTTCTCGCGGGTTACCCCGTGCTCGACTTCAAGGTGACGGTTTTCGACGGTTCGTTCCATGACGTGGACTCCAGCGAGATGGCGTTCAAGATCGCCGGCTCGATGGCGTTCAAGGCGGCGAACGGCGCCGCGGGTCCGATCCTGCTCGAACCGATCATGGGCGTCGAGGTAACCGCTCCGCGCGATTACATGGGCGCGGTCAACGGCGACCTCAACCGGCGCCGCGGCCACATCATGTCTCAGGACGAGGCCGTCGGCGGCGCGGTGGTGATCCAGGCGAACGTTCCGCTCAGCGAGATGTTCGGATACGCCACCGACCTTCGCTCGGCGACTCAGGGACGAGCCACGTACACGATGGAGTTCGCGCACTACGAAAAGGCGCCCAAGTCCATCGAAGAAGAGATCATCGCGAAGGCTCAAGGAAAAAAACTCGCGACCGCTTAGAGGATGACGACGACGACGGCGGTGACAAGCCGCCGCGCCGGAAACGCTAGACCTCGAAAGCGGGCGTCTAGCGCGCACATACAAGAAGTATCACGAAGCTAAAAGGACACGCAGCAAAGGCATCATGGCAAAGGCAAAGTTCGAGCGGTCGAAGCCGCACGTCAACATCGGAACCACGGGTCACGTCGACCACGGTAAGACGACGCTGACGGCCGCGATCATCAACTGCCTCTCGACGGAGCACTCCAGCATCCAGAAGCGCAACGTCGACGACATCGACAACGCGCCCGAGGAGAAGGAGCGCGGGATCACGATCGCCATCTCGCACCAGGAGTACGAGACGAACAAGCGTCACTACGCGCACGTCGACTGCCCCGGTCACGCCGACTACATCAAGAACATGATCACCGGCGCGGCGCAGATGGACGGCGCGATCCTCGTCGTCGCGGCGACGGACGGTCCGATGCCGCAGACGCGCGAGCACGTGCTGTTGATGAAGCAGGTCGGCGTCCAGAAGATCGTGGTCTTCCTGAACAAGGTCGACTTGGTCGACGACGAGGAGCTCCTCGAGCTCGTCGAGATGGAAGTCCGCGAGCTGCTCTCCAAGCAGGATTACGACGGTGACAACATCCCGTTCATCCGCGGTTCTGCCACGAAGGCGCTCGCGAGCTCGGGCAAGCGCGGCGACGCCGACGCCGATGCGATCTTCAAGTTGATGGATGCGGTCGACGACTACATCCCGACGCCGGAGCGCCCGGTCGACAAGCCGTTCCTGATGCCCGTCGAAGACGTCTTCACGATCACCGGCCGCGGTACGGTCGGCACGGGCCGCGTCGAGCGCGGCCAAGTCAAGGTCGGCGAAGAGGTCGAGATCGTCGGACTCAAGGACGAGAGCCGCAAGGTCGTCGTCACCGGCATCGAGATGTTCCGCAAGCTGCTCGACTCGGGCATCGCGGGCGACAACGTCGGCGTGCTGCTCCGCGGTGTGGAGCGCAACGACATCGAGCGCGGCCAAGTGCTCGCGAAGCCGGGCTCGATCAAGCCGCACAAGAAATTCAAGGCCGAGGTGTACGTCCTCTCCAAAGAAGAGGGCGGCCGCCACACGCCGTTTTTCGCCAACTACCGCCCGCAGTTCTACTTCCGCACGACCGACGTGACGGGCACGATCAAGCTGCCCGAAGGCGTCGAGATGGTGATGCCCGGCGACAACGTCCAGATGGACGTCGAGCTGATCACGCCGATCGCGTGCGAAGAAGGCCTCCGCTTTGCGATCCGCGAGGGCGGCCGCACCGTCGGCGCGGGCGTCGTCACTACCGTGGCGGATTGATCGTACCGCCATCTGCTTCGTTGCCGAGAGGCTCATGGTCCTAAGACCACTGCGCCTCTCGGCGCCTCGCATCTGACCGAACGCTCAGCCCGCTTCGTAGGGCACGAACAGCAAACTCACGAGTACCTTGAAAGAATACGATGTCTAAGCAGAAGATCAGGATCAGACTCAAAGCCTACGATCACCGCGTGCTCGATCAGTCGGCCGAGCGCATCGTCGATACGGCGAAGCGTACGGGCGCGTTCGTCAGCGGTCCGGTGCCCCTCCCCACGGAGATCAACCGGTTCTGCGTCAACCGGTCGCCGCACGTCGACA
>JALZBE010000328.1 GCA_030947665.1 Vulcanimicrobiota bacterium
CGCTTGAGCCCGCCGATCAGCACGCCGAGACCGGTCGAGTCGATGTAGCGCACTTTTTCGAGGTTGATCACGAGATTGTAATGCTCTTGATCGATCAGCTCCGTGATCGCGTCCTTGACCTTGGGCGAGGTGTACACGTCGATCTCGCCGGTGAGATCGACGACGTAGGCGTCGCCTTCCGACTCGCGGACGTTGACTTTGATATCCACGCTATCTCCTAGCTTTGATTGCTGTCGTCTTCGAGGGTGCTGCGCTGACGTGACGCGGCGTCCTTGCCTTCCGAGATCGCCCCGTCGATCCGGGCTTTCGCGTCCGCGACGATTTGGCGTCCGCGGGCGAGAAGATCGTTCGCGTCGCCGGCGGTGTCGCGCGCGCGTTCGCCCGCTTCCCGTGCCTTGGCAACGAGCAAATCGCGCGTGTCCTCGCCGGACTGCGGCGCGAGGATCATCGCGAGCGTCGCTCCGGCCAGCGCGCCGAGCGCGAGGCCGGTGATAAAACCGGGGATGCTCCCGCCGCCGCCGCGATCAGACTCCACCGGGGGTCACTCCACTGGGCGTCACGTCGCTGAGGGTCGCATCGCTCGTTTTAGCTGCGCCAGGGCTGATCGAACCGTCCGTAGGTGCGCCGCGGCGGCCGGTGATGAGCCGGCGCAGGCCGGCCGTGATGCCGCTCAGCGTCGCGCCGAGGTTGACCAAGCCCGGCGTCACCGCTTCGGTCGCGAGCTTGGCGGTGTTGCCGACGGTGCCGGCCACGCCTTCGAGCGTACCGACGACGGCGCCGAGCCGCGCGACGGTCGCATCGGCCGTGTCGGCGATCCCGCCGACGTGGTTGAGCGTGGTGAGCACGGGCACAGACAATGCGCCGATCTGGCGGTCGACTTCATCGAGCGTTCCGTTGAGCCGCGCGAAGATCTTCGCCAAGGACGAGCACACGATGAAGATGCCGATGCCGATCAGCAGCACGCCGACCCCGACACCGATATCCAAAATGATCGCCCAGTTGAAACCCGAACTCAAAAAACGTCCTCCGCGTGCTCGCGAGAGCCACGGTGCGTCACTTTCCCACAATTGAAGGGCGTTACACGACGAGCGGCGTGCCCATGCTCGTCAGAATAGCGGGCAACCGCGCTACCACGTCGTCGACCTGTGATTCCGTCGTGTCGCGCCCGAGCGAGAAGCGGATGACGCCGCGGCGATGGCGGCCGTCCAGAGCGAGCGCGGCAGCGACGTGGCTGGGTTGGAGCGAGCCCGCGGCGCACGCGCTGCCCGCTGATGCGGCGATGCCCTCGAGATCGAGCCGAATGAGGAGCGCGTCCGACAGCACGCCCGCAAATGCAACCGAAAGGTTGTTAGCGAGCCGCGGTGCGCCCGCGACGTTCACGACGACATCGGGGACGGCGGCGACGATGCCGGCCTCCAGCCGGTCGCGCAACGATGCGACGCGCGCGGAGGTGGCCGGCCGCTCGGCATCCGCCAGCGCGAGCGCGACGGCGAAGCCCGCGATCCCGGCGACGTTCTCGGTGCCCGCGCGCAGCCCGTGCTCTTGGCCGCCGCCGACGATCTGCGGCTCGAGGGCCGTGCCGCGCCGGACGTAGAGCGCGCCGACGCCTTTGGGCCCGTGGAACTTGTGGGCGGACAGCGACAGCAGATCGACGCCCAGCGCGTCGACGTCGAGTGGGAGCCAGCCCGGTGCCTGGATCGCGTCGGTGTGGAGCAGCACACCGCGCTCGCGGGCGACCCGGGCCAGCTCCGCAACGGCTTGGACGACGCCGATCTCGTTGTTGGCAAGCATCACGCTGGCGACGGTCGTCTCCGGCGTCAGCGCCGCGGCGAACGCCGCCGGATCCACGAGTCCGTGCGAATCGACGGGCAAACGCGTGACGCGCCAGCCTTCGCGCTCGAGCACGTCGACGGCATGCAGCACGGCATGGTGCTCGGTCGCGACGGTGACGACATGTCGCCCGCGTCCACGCGCCGCGCGCGCGGCACCGACGATCGCGAGCACGATCGACTCCGACCCGCCGCCGGTAAAGACAATCTCACGCGGCGTCGCACCGAGCACGCGCGCAACCGTCTCTCTCGCGCCATCGACCGCCGCCCGCGCGGCACGGCCTTCGGCATGCAGCGAGTTCGGGTTATAACCACCCAGCAGCGGCACCATTGCCGCAACGACCTCCGCCCGAGCGGGCGTCGTCGCCGCATGATCGAGATAGATGCGCGTCATCGCCCCACAGAGCATATCATGTGGCGTAGGTTGTCAATCGTCGCCGAACAGGTCGCTGTCAGCTCTTGTACTGCTGCGGCGGCGGGCGTCGATCCAGGCGCGCAGGCGGGCTTCGCCGCCTTGTTTGCTGGGTTCGAAGTATGTGCGGTCGCCGAGGGCTTCGGGAAGGTTTGATTGCAGCGCGACCGCCGGCGGGAGGTCGCCTTCGGCCTCCATGTCCGCGTAGTCGGTGTGCGCGTAGCGGTAGCCCTCGCCGTAGCCGAGGTTTTTCATCAGCTTCGTCGGCGCGTTGCGCAGGTGCAGCGGGATCGGGTCGTTGCGCGTGGACTCGACGTCGTGCAGCGCGGCGCCGTAGGCGCGGCCCACCGTGTTCGATTTGGGCGCCGTTGCGAGATACAGCACGGCGTGCGCGAGGGGGTAGAAACCTTCCGGCATGCCGACGAAGTGCACGGCTTGCTGCGCGGCCATCGCGAGCGGCAGCGCGTGCGGGTCCGCGAGGCCGACGTCTTCGCTCGCGAGGATCACGAGCCGGCGCGCGATGAACAGCGGGTCTTCACCCGAGTCGATCATGCGCGCGAGCCAGTATACGGCAGCGTCGGGATCGCTGCCGCGAATCGTCTTGATGAACGCGCTGATCGTGTCGTAGTGCGCGTCGCCGCCTTTGTCGTAGCCGGTCGCGCGGCGCTGCAGCGCGTCGGCGATCGTCTGCACGTCCACCACGCGCGCGCCGTCGTCGCTCTTCGCCGCGGACGACGATGCGAACTCCAGCGTCGAGAGCGCGGAGCGCGCGTCGCCGTTGGCGAGGTTCACCAGCGCTTCGAGCGCGTCCGGCGCGAGCTCGATCCGCTGCTTGCCTAAGCCGCGCTCCTCGTCGTGCAACGCGCGCTCGATCAGCGTGCGCACATCGTCGTCCGCGAGTGACTTGAGCACGAACACGCGCGAGCGCGAGAGCAACGCGGAGTTGACTTCGAACGACGGGTTCTCGGTGGTCGCGCCGATCAGCGTGACGGTGCCGTCCTCGACGTACGGCAGCACCGCATCTTGCTGCGCCTTGTTGAAGCGATGGATCTCGTCGATGAACAGCACGGTGCGCCGCCCCGCGGCGCGCAACTTTTGCGCGTCGGCCACCACGCGCCGCAGATCCGCGACGCCCGCGCTCACCGCGGAGAGTCCGGCGAAATGCGCGCCCGTTTGCTGCGCGATGATGCGCGCGAGCGTCGTCTTGCCCGTGCCGGGCGGGCCCCACAGGATCATCGACGGCGCCTGATCGGACTCGATCGCGCGCCGCAGCGCGCGGCCGGGTCCGACGATCTGTTCCTGGCCGACGAACTCGTCGAGATTCCGCGGCCGCATCCGCGCAGCGAGCGGCTCGCGCATCCGCTTACCACCCTCGCCGGAATCGAACAAACCGATCATGTCAGAACGGGATTCGGCGCTTTTTCGGTTTCGGTGACGGCGTTGCGGAGCCGGGTTCGGGTGTCGGGACCGGTTGTTTGATCACGATCGGTTTGCCGTTGGCTTCGACGTGCTTGGAGTTGAGGTTGTAATCGACGTCGTTCGCGGTCATCGACGACTCGTTTTCCTTCGTTTTCACGTGGCCCGCGAGCCGCAGCATGCCGGTCTTGCGGTTGAGCACGCCCCGGTCCGCGACCATGTCGCGCGCGCCTTGGGTGAAGTGCACGTGTCCGATCGCCGTATAAATCTTCGATTTCGAGTCGACGTCGAGCTGGTCGCACGTCAGCGTCGACGGACCGCCTTTGGCGTACTCATCCTGCGAGCCGGCTTCGGGCGCGTTGCCGTTGTCGTGCACCACGACGTTGCCGAACATCGAGACGGTGCCGCGCTTGTCGTTGCCTTCCGCGCGATCCGCCGTGCCGTCGCTGCCCGGGCGCGAAAACGCGACCTTGTGCGGCATCGTGAAATCGCCGTTGCCTTTGCGGCTGATGTCGTCGGTCTCGATCCGATATTCCGGCGTCTCAAGCAACGCTCTCGGCGCCGGCGACGACGGTGACGCCGAGGACGATGGCGCGGCTGTCGCCGCGGGCGACGGCGCGGGCGACGGTGACGGCGCGACGCCCGCGCACAGCACGAC
>JALZBE010000329.1 GCA_030947665.1 Vulcanimicrobiota bacterium
GGCGTAGGTTGCCCCGGTCCCGCGCCGGGAAACTGCGCGCCGGGCGTCGGCGTGGCGACCGGTGCGACGGCGCCGCTCGAGCCGCCGCTGCAGGATGCCAAAAGTACCGCGGTTGCGATCCACACACCCTGGGCGACTCGATGCGTTCCGGTCAAGGCGTTCCTCCATCACGTGTCGATGGAACGGTGTACCCAAATCGGCCCTGCGCAACGAGGGCGCCGGATCGTCCCGGCGAGAAGGCCGTCTTCGACGATGATGAACACGCAGCAAGAGATTCGCGGCCTTCAGGTGCGCTCGCTGGTGAAGTCGACGGGCGAGCTCGAACTCTCGCTTGCAGACGTTGCGGCACCGGAGCCCAAGGCGAACGACGTCGTGCTTCGCATGGAAGCCGCGCCGATCAACCCGTCGGATCTCGGCCTGCTGCTCGCCGGCGCAGATATGACCACGGCTCGGGCGAGCGGAACCGCGGAGCGCCCCGTGATCACCGCGACGATCCCGCAGCCGTTACCGAAGGGCATGGCGGCGCGGCTGGATCACGCCATGCCCGTCGGCAACGAAGGCGCCGGCGTCGTGATCGCGGCGGGGGCGGAGGCTCAGCACCTCATCGGAAAAACGGTCGCCGCATTGGGCGGCGCGATGTATTCGCAATACCGCACCGTCAATGCCGCGGATTGTCTCGTCTTGCCCGAGGGCGCCACGGCGGCGGACGGAGCGTCGTGCTTCGTCAACCCGCTCACGGCGCTGGGCATGGTCGAGACCATGCGGTTGGAGGGGCATACGGCGCTGGTTCACACCGCTGCAGCCTCGAATCTCGGCCGGATGCTGAACAAGATCTGCCTGAAGGACGGGGTGGGTCTCGTGAACATCGTCCGCAGTCCCGCGCAGGAAGCGCTGCTCCGTGAGCTCGGCGCGGCGCATGTGGTGGACAGCAGCTCCCCGACGTTCATCGACAACTTGACGAAGTCGTTCGCGGCAACGGGCGCGACGTTGGCGTTCGACGCAATCGGCGGCGGCCGCTTGAGCGGGCAGATTCTGACGTGCATGGAAGCGGCGCTCAACCAAAACGCCACCACGTACAGCCGGTACGGCTCGCCAGTCCACAAGCAGGTCTATATCTACGGCGGCCTCGACACCCGGCCCACGGAGCTCAGTCGCGAGTTCGGCATGGCCTGGGGTATCGGCGGTTGGCTGGTGATGGCGTTCCTGCAAAAGATCGGGCAGCCGGCCGCGCAACGATTGCGCGACCGCGTTGCGGCGGAGCTCAAGACAACGTTCGCCAGCCATTACACCGCGGAGATTTCGCTCGCTGAGGCGCTACAGCTCGACGTCATCGCCGCGTACGAGAAGCGAGCCACGGGCGAGAAGTATCTGATCAATCCGAACAAGTGATGGGAAAGGACGCATGATGCGCACCGTCAGACTCGGCCGTACCGGGCTCAAGACCTCCGAGATTTGCCTGGGGACGATGACGTTCGGGCTGCAGACCGATCGCGGCGAGTCGTTCGACATCATGGATGCCGCCGAGTACGCGGGGATCGACTTCTTCGACGTCGCGGACGTGTACCCGGTGGGCGGCACGCTGGAGACCGCCGGGCGCACCGAGGAGATCGTCGGCGAGTGGCTAGGCGGCAAGCGCGAGCGGTTCGTGCTCGCGACCAAGGTGTACGGCGCGATGGGCCCTGGCCCCAACGACACCGGCCTGTCGCGGCGCCACATCATCGCTGCGTGCGAGGCGTCGCTGCGCCGGCTGCGCACCGACTACATCGACCTCTACTACATCCACCGCTGGGACGCCGACACGCCGATCGACGAAACGCTCGCAGCCTTCGACGACTTGCGCAGCGCCGGAAAGGTTCGCTACGCCGGCTGCAGCAACGTCGCCGCCTGGCAGATGATGCAGTCGCTGGCGATCTCCGAACGCCACGAGCTGATCCGCTTCGACGCCGTCCAGCCGCGCTATAACCTCCTGTTCCGCGCGATCGAGAGCGAGCTGCTGCCGGCCGCGCTCGCAAACGGCGTCGGGGCCGTCGTGTTCAACCCGCTCGCGGCGGGCGTGCTGACGGGCAAGTACCGGCGCGGCGACGCGCCGCGCGAGGGGACGCGCTTCACGCTGGGCAACGCGGCCTCGCTCTACCAGCAGCGCTACTGGCAGGACGCGCAGCTCGACGTCGTCGAGCGGCTCGTCGCGGACGTCACGTCGCGCGGCAAGTCGCTCACGCACGTCGCGCTGCGCTGGGTCCTCGACCAGACCGGCGTCACCGCCGCCATCGTCGGGGCGAGCCGCGCCGAGCAACTGCGCGATTCGATCAAGGCGCTGGAGATCGAGCTCGACGACGACGACCGCCGGGCGTGCGACCAGGCTTGGTACGCGCTGCCGCGAAGGCGGCCGCAGGAGGAGCGCTGAGATGGTTGGGACGTTCTTTCGCCACGGCAGCAACACCGTGCTGATCGGGCTGGCGCTGGCGCTGACGGCGCTGTTTGCCGCGCATGTGCTGGCGTTCGTGCCGCTGTCGCTGGCCGCGGTCGCGCTCGGCGCGCTCGTGTTCTTCGGCTCGGAGTACACGACGCACCGCTTCATGTTCCACGCGCCGCCGCAGCGCAACGCGTTCGTGCTCGAGCTGCAGCACCGCTTGCACTACGATCACCACGTCGCGCCCGACGCGCTCGGCCTGTTGTTCCTGCCCGTGTGGTTCGTGCTGCCCGTCGCGTCGCTGACGTTCGGGATCTTCTACGCGATCACGCGCGATCTCAGCGTGAGCTTCGCGATGCTGCTCGGCGCCGTGCTGGGGCTGTTCTACTACGAGTGGGTGCACTACGTCGCGCACATCCCGTTCGTGCCGAAGACGCGCTTCGGCCGCTGGATCAAGAAGTATCACCTCTGGCACCATTTCAAGAACGAGCGCATGTGGTTCGGCGTAACGAACCCCAGCATGGACTTCGTCGGGCGCAGTTTCGCGCGCGTCGACGAGGTCGAGCGCTCCGGCAGCACGCGCGTCCTCTTTCCGAAATAGACGGTCGATGCGAACGACGCTGATCTACGCCGGGATCGTCGTCGGCGCGGTGCTGCTGGCGAGCGCGGTGTCGCACACCCCGGCCCCTGCGCGCGGCAGCGTTACCGTCGCGGCGAACGCCGTCGATCCGTGCCCCAACGCCGCGCCCGTGCCGGATGCGCTGCGCTTGCCGCCCACGGTTCCCCCGGGCGAGCCGACCGCGATCGAAAAGAAGATGCTGCGCTACCTCTACGGCGACGATCCGGATCACGTGCCCAGCACCAGCCCGAATCTCTATCCGTATCGCCGCCTGGGGTGGTGCGTCGACAAGTACGTCCGCGACACCGGTCCGTACGTGCACGGCCAGTACTACGGCACGCATCCCGCCGTGCGCATCTACTACTCGCCCGAGATGATGACGTGGCTGCGCAACGGCCGCCACGGCGTGCCGGCCGACGGCGCGGTGATCATCAAGGAACAGTTCAACCCCGCGCCCGCGGCGCGCTACGAAGGGCTCGACGACGCGCACCTGCAGCCGCACGACTGGACGGTGATGATCCGCCGCACGTCGGCGTCGCACGACGGCTGGTTCTGGGCCGAAGTCTACACCAAGACCGCCGAGAACAAGCCGATGACGTTCGGCGGCACGCAGTATCCCAACGCGGGCTTCGGCCTGTACTGCCTGCGCTGCCACGGCTCCGCGAACGACGCGGGCACGTTCTCCGCGCTCGACAACATCAAGGGCTTTGCGGGCGAACCGCTCACGTTCAAGATCGACGACACGTGGCGCACGCCGCCGCCGGCGGAGATCGCGGCGGCGACGACCGCGCCCAAACAGATCGACCGCGAGCACGAGAAGAACGCGCAGCTGCCAACGCACGTGCGCGCGGTTCCGCCCGGCTTGCAAACGTTTCCGGTCGAGCCGCTCGACACGATGCTCGCGCACCCGAAAGGGCCGCCGCAGTTCATGACGTCGGACCAGTGCATGGGCTGTCACGGTGCGGCGTCGGGCGCGCCGTCCGGCCCGCTGATGTGGCTGACGCCGCCGCCCACCTACACCCCGCCGCCGTCGCCGCCGCCGGGACCCGCGGGCGTCAACGTGTCGGAGTACGGCGAGTGGCGCTGGTCGCCGATGGGGCTCGCGGGCCGCGATCCGGTGTTCTTCTCGCAACTCGAGAGCGAGCAGCAATTCATCGACGCGATCCCGGATGCGAAGATCGCGGGCGATCACCCGGGCCAAACGCGCGCGACGCTCAAGCAGCAGGTCGTCGACACGTGCATGCGCTGCCACGGC
>JALZBE010000330.1 GCA_030947665.1 Vulcanimicrobiota bacterium
GATGCGGGCGAGCTCGCGATGCCGCGGCGGTGGCGGCGTCGGCAGGACGATGCGGCGGCGCGGCACCGGGCGGGACGGGACGGGCGGCGGCACCGGGGCCTGGATGGGCAGCGGCAGCTGCGTTGGTTCCGAAGTGGGTGGCGGCGGTGCCGCGCGCGCGGATTCTTCGACGATGACGTCGGCGGTGACGTCCGGCTCGCCGGGCGCGCCGCCGGTTGATCCGGGCTGGATCAGCAGCAATAGCAAGGCGAGCGCGTGGATGACGAACGACACGCCGAGCGCGAAGACGTCGCGACGCCGCGACGGACGTTCGATATGAGCCTCGAGCGGGCGTCGCGCGCCATGCATGCGAGCGTCTCTTTCCTGCACTCGTTCCCACACCATGCTGCGCTCGCGCACAAACGCGAATGCAGGACCGGCGGACACGTCGCGGAACGCGCGCGCCGTGCACCCCCCGCCCAAACGAACGAAGATCGTTGCAACCGTCGGACCGGCGTCGCGCGAGCCCGCGATGCTGCGCGCGATGTTCCTCGCCGGCGTCAACGTGGTGCGGCTCAACTTCTCGCACGGCACACACGATGAGCACGGCGCGATCATCGCGGACGTGCGGCGCATCGCGCGCGAGCTGGGCGTGCACGTCGCGATCTTGCAGGATCTTCCGGGCCCAAAAGTTCGCACCGGGCCGTTCGCCGACGGCACCGCGTCGGTGCGCCTGGCGAACGGTGCGCCCTTCACGCTGACCACGGAGCAGGTCGCCGGCGACGCGCAGCGCGTCAGCGTGTCGTACGCCGGGCTCGCGCGCGACGTCGAGATCGGCAAGCGCGTCTACCTCGCCGACGGCGCGATCGCGCTGCGCGTGACGGGGACCGACGGCACGCGCGTGCAGACCGTCGTCGAAACGGGCGGCGAGCTGCGCGAGAAGCAGGGGATCAACTACCCCGACGGCACGCTTCAGCTCGACGCGGTGACCGACCGCGATCTCGAGCACCTCGACTTCGGCATCAAGGAGTGCGTCGACTGGGTCGCCGTCTCGTTCGTGCGCACCGCGCAAGACGTTTGGCGGGTGAAGTCGCACATCGGCGAGGCCGGCGCGACGATCCCCGTCATCGCGAAAATCGAGAAGCACGAAGCGCTCGACCACATCGACGACATCCTCACCGTCGCGGACGGGATCATGGTCGCGCGCGGCGACCTCGGCATCGAGATCCCGCTCGAAGAGGTGCCGCTGACGCAAAAGGATTTGATCCAGCGCGCGAACCGCGTCTCGAAGCCCGTGATCACCGCGACGCAAATGCTGGAGTCGATGATCTCCTCGCCGCGACCGACGCGCGCGGAGGCGACCGACGTCGCCAACGCGATCCTCGACGGTACGGACGCCGTGATGCTCTCCGGCGAAACCGCGCGCGGCGCCTATCCGCTCGAAGCCGTGCGCGTGATGGCGACGATCGCGCTGACCGTCGAGGCGAAATACCCGTTCAAGGAGATTCGCCGCCGCCGCACGAGCGAAGGCGGCAGCATCGAGACGGACGAGGACATCGGGATGTCGATCGCCGAGGCCGCGGTGCGCTCCGCCGACGCGCTCGGCCTCCGGCTCATCGTGACGGGTACGACCACCGGCAACACCGCGCGCCACATCAGCTCCTTTCGGCCGCGCGCGAAGATCGTCGCGCTCACCCCGCTCGAAGAGGTCGCAAGCCGGATGGCGATCGTGTGGGGCGTGGAGTCGTCGGTCGTCCAGACCTATCGCTACATCGAGACGCTGATCGAGATCGCCGAAGCGCGCGTCGTCGCCGAAGGCCACGCGGCCCCGGGTGAGACGATCGCGATCACCAGCGGCATGCCCGTCGGCGCCGGCGGCACGAACGTCCTCAAGATTCACCGCCTGCCGTCGCACTGACGAGGCCGTCGGGCGCGACGACCTCGTACTCCGCGATGCGGCGGCGCCACTCGTCGGGGACGACGATCGAACGGTTCGCCTCGTAGTCGAATGCGACCAGCGTCGAGGCCCCGTGGGCGATCCGCTCGTCCGCGCGCCACAGCTCGTACGTGAAGTCGAGCGACTTCGTGCCGAGGCGTGACGTGCGCACGCCCATCACGAGCCGGTCGTCGTACTGCGCCTGCTTTTCGTAGTCGAAGCACTGGGACGCCATGATGACGTTCTGCACGGAGCCCAGAGGCTTGCCGAGCGCGACGGCGCAGTAGTCGATGCGCGCGGTCTCCATGTACGTCACGTATACGGCGTTGTTCACATGGCGGTAGTAGTCGACGTCCCGGAACACGACCCGGAAGTCGTACCGGTACCGAAAATCTGCGAGCCCCACTACGCGCCCGCTTTTTGGGGCGGGGCGATGCGCCAGATCGCGTCGGCGAAGTCGTGGACGTCCGCTTCGGTCGTGTCCCAGCTGGTCATCCAGCGCGCGAGGTTCGTGCCGGCGTCCCACATGTAGAACCGCCGCTCGCGCATCAGCGGCTCGATCGCGTGAGGCGGCAGGACCGGGAACACGCCGTTGGCCTGCACCGGGTACGCGAGTTCGATGACGTCATCGAGGTCGCGCATGCGCGCGACGAGCAGGCTCGCCATCGCGTTCGCGTGCGACGCGTTGTGCAGCCAGAGACCGTCGCGCAGCAGCGCCTCGAACTGCGCTGCGACGTACCGCATCTTGGACGCGAGCTGCATGCCCTGCTTGCGCGTGAACGGCAGCACGTCCGCCGCCGGATGAGGCCGCGGGAACACGATCGCCTCGCCGAACATCATGCCGTTCTTCGTCCCGCCGAACGTGCACACGTCGACGCCCGTGTCGACGAGCATCGTGCCGACGTCGACCCCCAGCGACGCGACGGCGTTGGCGATCCGGGCGCCGTCGAGGTGAAACAGCAGGCCGTGCCTGCGCGCGACGGCGCCGAGCGCGCGCAGCTCGTCGATCGTGTAGACCGTGCCGACCTCCGTCGACTGCGAGATCGAGATCGCGCCGGGCTGGACGTGGTGCTGGTCGCCGACGCCGCGGATGTTGCGCTCCACGTCGTCCGGGGTCAGCTTGCCGTCGCGCACGGGCACGTCGATGAGCTTGCCGGCGCCGAAGCGCTCGTAGGCGGCGCACTCGTCGACCGCGAGGTGCGCGCCCGCGGGGCAGATCACCGCCTGAAACGGCCGCAGCGCCGATGCGAGCGCGACGACGTTCGCGCCCGTGCCGTTGAACGCGAAGAATACGCGGGCGCCGTCGCCGAGCAGCGCGCGGAACGCCGCCTCAGCGCGGTGCGTGATCTCGTCGTCGCCGTAGGCGGTGGCGTGGCCTTCGTTCGCCGCCGCGAGCGCGGCTAGGACGTCGGGATGGACGCCGGCGTTGTTGTCGCTGGCGAAGTGGCGGTCGGGCATCGCCCGACTACTACGGCGCGGTGCCGACCGATGCTTCTGCGGCGGCGAAGTCCGAGTAATCGGCGACGAGCTCCGCCTTCATGCGCGGCAGGTCGATCGTCGCGGCCTGCTTCGCGACGTACGCGTGTCCCGAGACGGGCGTATACGTCTGCACCAGGGTGATCGTACCGCCGTCGCCGCGCGACCAGATCGCCTTGAGGATGCGGCCGTGGGCCGGATCGAGCGCGACGTCGAGCTGTTTGACCAACACCGGGCTCTTCGGCGTGAGCCGCAGCACCGGCGCGGCCGCCGTCGAATGCGGCGCGAACGCGATCTCGTACCGCTCGGGCCAATGCGCCGGGTCGCCTAGGTCGTACTTCATATCGGAGAACGCGCGCGCGATGACCGGGACGCCGCGGAACACGAAACGGTAGAGACCGGGGCGCTTGTACCAGGAGTCGCCGTGCAGCGTCATGTGGATGAACGGGAAGACGCGCATGCGCACGTGGAGCGCGACGGACGCTTTGTACTCCCCGGGCTGGTCGGGCGACGCCGCGAGCTGCGCGAGCACAGCCGGAACCGACGGCACCTCGTCGGCGGCTGCCGTGTAAGGGGCGAGGACGAGGAGCGCTGCGAGCAGCACCGTCCGCATGGCCCGATTCTACGGCGGCGACGTTGGGAGAAACCTGGCATTTCGCAAAGCCTCATCGGTTCCTAAGGCGACCTAGACCTCACGAGGGCGCGAACGTGCGCGCGATCACGTAGAACAGCTAGCGGCGGACTGGCCGCTTGCCCCTCGCGGCCGCCATGAGCTCCGCCGCGTGCTCCAGCGCCACGCCGCGCTCATCGCCCGAGAGCATGCGCGCGATCTCGACGTTGCGGGCGTCGCCGTCGAGCACCACAGCCG
>JALZBE010000001.1 GCA_030947665.1 Vulcanimicrobiota bacterium
TTCCCGGTCGTCGTCCGGAAGGACATGCATCTCGCGTGGCCGCGCGGAGAGACGCCGACGCACTGGATCGCCATGGGTACGGACAAGGATTTGGTGGTCGCGACGAAAACGGCGGTGCGCGAGGCGATCTCGTTCTTGATGACCGAGAAGGGCCTGTCCAAAGATGACGCCTACATGCTGACCAGCGTCGCCTGCGACGTCGACATCACGCAACTCGTGGACGGCAACGTCGGCGTCCACGTCATGATTCCGAAGGCGATCTTCGCCAAGAAATAGCGCGGGCTACTTCGCGGGCACCCCGACGTTCGCGATCGTCTCCCCCTTGGTCATCGACGGCACGGCGCGGATGAACAACACGACGCCGGCAACCGGCGCGCGCGCTTCCATCACCGTTTTCCCGAGGTAATCGGTGATGTAGCCGAGCTTCATCCCTTCGTTGACGTAAGTCCCGCGATCGACCACGGGATAGAAAATGCCGTTCACTTCGCTCGCGACGGTGACGACCTTTTCGATCCACACCGGATGCTCCACAGGGCGCAGCGGGCGGTCCGCGAGCATCTTCAAGTGCGCCATCACGCTCAGAGATCCATTGACCAGCGCCATCACATCGTCCGTGTCGACGCGGCCCGCCCGCCCCGCCTCGGCGGTGAAGGACGGCTTGCCGCGCGTCGACGCGGTGTTCTCGAGATAGCGCGACGCGGCGGGATCCTTGGGGCGGTCGGCGGAGATGATGATGTAGTCGAGGCCGAAGGCGAGCACCATCTCGCGCGACAGCGAGTCCTGCACCGCGTTGCCCGTCTTGGTCCAGTAGCTGTAGGGACGCAGATTCTCGTCGAGGTCTCCGCCGTGCAAATCGATCAGATGATCGCTCTGCTCGACGATCTGCTTGGTGATCATGTACGATGCCCGCTCGGTCTGTGAGCCCTGCATGGTGCCAGGGTAGTACCGGTTCATGCTCTTGTTGTCGACCGGATTCACGTGGGCGATCTTCCGCTCGAACGACGGCACGTTGACGAGCGGCACGATGATTACGGTGCCGCTGAGCTTGGCCGGATCGACGAGCGGAATCAGCTTCTCGAGCGCGATGATCGATGCGTATTCCGTCCCGTGCGCACCCGACAGAATCGACAGCACCGGTCCCGGCCGCGCGCCATTGATCACCGCGACGGCGATGCTGGTGCCGGAGTCGGCGCCCGCCGGCACCGCGATCACGCCGGTAGCGACTTGCCCGCGCTTCGCCGTGGCCGTTCCCACCGTCACGACGGCGTGCGGATCAGGCTTCGGCGCTTGCGCGTCGACGAGTTGTGCGACGAGTAGAGCAAGCGAGATGATTCCCAATCGTCGGTTCACGGCGGTCACTCAGCGGAGAGGTTGTCGCAATGCTGCCACGCTGCGCGTAGGTGTCAAGCGGCACTGACATCTGACATCTGACATCTGACGTCTTATACTCTCCCCCTATGCATTTCGAAACTCTAGCCGTTCACGCCGGCCAACCGGTTGACAATGCCACTCGCGCGGTGTCGCAGCCGATTCACGTCTCCACCACCTTCGAGCGTGCCGCCGATCTGACCTACCCGGGTGGCCACGTCTATTCGCGCACGAGCAACCCGAATCGGGATGCGCTCGAGCGGTGTCTGGCCGCATTGGACGGCGGCGCGCAGGCAGCCGTCTTCGCCTCCGGCCAGGCGGCGACGATGACGATCTTTCAGGCGCTCGCGCCGGGCGACCACGTCATCGCGCCGAACGACGCCTACTTCGGTACCGGCAAGCTGCTCCGCGAAGTGTTCGCGCCGCTCGGCGTCGTCTCAACATTCGTCGACCTGACCGACCTCGCCGCGGTCGAGCGCGCGCTGCGCCCGGACTTTCGCACGCAGTATGACGAAGGCAACGTCGGCCAACTTTACCGTCGCCAGGACGAGATCGGCACGCCGTTCTGCATCATGATCGACTACGAGACGCTGGGCGACGACACGGTGACGGTCCGCGACCGCGACAGCATGAAACAAGACCGCGTCTCCGAGGATGCGCTGGCGGGGTATCTCCGCGAGCGGTTGTAGGGCGACTACCTTGCGGCGGTGGTGGTTCCGTCCGGACCGGCTCAGAAGTCGTCGTCCGGAGTGCGCGTGTCCGCCGGCAACCGCTGGAAATAGCTCGCCGTGCGCGCGGACTGAATGGTGCGGAACGCGATCGGCTGCTGGTTGAAGTCGAAGATGTCGGACAGGTCGTCGGCGCGCGCGTCGGTGTAGCCCAGCGTGCCCAGGCCGAACGTCGTCTCGGTGAACTTCAGGATGCTGCCGAACTCGTGCTGCACGTGCGACACGTACGCGGGCCGGGCGTACGGCGAAATCACGATGAGCGGCACGCGGAATCCGAGCTCGTACGCGTTGAACTGCTGCGGCTTGACGTGGTCGTACCAGCCGCCCCAGTCGTCCCACGTCACGAAGATCGCCGTGTCGTTCCAATACGGGCTCGCGCCGATGGCGTTCACGACCGACGCCACCCACGCCGGACCGGTGCCGTCGGTGGACTTCGCGTGATCGGACGCGGCCGCCGTCGGGATCACCCACGATACCTGCGCGAGTTTGCCGCTCTGCACGTCGCTGATGATATTCGTACTGGGCGTGACGACGTTCGCATAATCCGCGCCGAAGCGAATGTGCTGGATCGCGTCGGGCGCGTACCATAGGCCTGCACCGGTGCGCGGCTGGTAATAGCGCCAGCTCACGCCGTGCGCATCGAGCAGATCGAACAGCGCGGGGTGCTCGAAACACGGCGCGGTGCGCTGCGACTCGTCGCCGCTCGCGGGATCGATTAGCGCGACCGTCGTGCCGGCCGGTGCGTCGCATCCCGCGGTCGACGTCGCGCCCGCGGGAGCGTTAGGGTTTTCCGAGGCGAGCAGCGGGCTCGACGTCGATGCGAGCGACGTGCCGCTCACGATGTACTGGTGCGCGGGGAAGCTCGGCCCTTCGTTGGTTTGAAACATTCGGTCGGCGAACGCGTATTGCCGCGCCATCTGCCAGTACGGCCCCGTCTCGCTCTGCGGCACGTAGCCGTACGCGCGCACGTCGGGCGCTGGGCACCCGGTGCACGCGCCGCTGCCCACGCGGTCGAAGCCGTTCATCGCCCCTCCCGCGTACTCCGTGGTGAACCCGTGGTGGCTGTGGTCGAGATCGAACGGAGCCGCGATGTCGATCGGCTGCAGCGCCACGGTCTGACCGCTCGAGTTCAGGCCGCTCTGCGCGGTGTCCGCGCCCGGGAAGCCGTTGAACAGGTTGTCGACCGTGCGATTTTCTTGAAAGATGATCACGACGTGCTTGATCGCCCGCGCCGTCGGCGTCCCCGTCGGCAACGGCGTGGGCGTGACGCCCGGGGGCGGCGGACCGGCCGACGAACCTCCGCCACCGCCGCAGGCGGTGAGCGCGAGCGTCCATGCGAGCACGGGCACGGTCAGCTTCATGCGAATGTCCTCGACGCGAATGCGGTATCCCGCAAACGCAATCGTTCCCTCGACCGGTGCGCAACCCAGGCGCGACGCGCGCGAATTAAGGCCGTTCTCACGTGGGCGTGACCGGGTGGCCCGGCCGGCGACCGCGCAATCGGCCCTCGCGCGCGTGTTCCGGGCGCGGTATGCTGGCGTCGCGATGCGTACTTCGTCCGATACCGCCCTGATCGTCGTCGACGTCCAAGAGTCGTTCCGGCACAGCTCGTACTGGACCGAGACCGACGTGCCGGCGTTTCTCGCCGCGGTGCAGCGGCTCACGGACGACGCGGCGCGCGCCGGCATCCCGATCGTGCAGATCCTGCACGTGCAGCCCGAAGGTGCGTTCGCGCTGGAGTCGGGATTCGTCCGTGCGCTGGACGGCTACCGCATCGCGCCCGACGTCACGCTGCACAAGACGCATCACAGCGCGTTCGCCGGAACCGATTTGCAGGGGTGGCTCACCAAGCACGGCGTCACGCGCGTCGTCGTGTGCGGCATCCGCACGGAGCAGTGCTGCGAGACGACGTCGCGCCACGCCTCCGATCTCGGTTACGACGTCGACTACGTCACCGACGCGACGCTCACGTTCGCGATGACGCACCCGCGCACCGGACGAACGTATGCGCCGCCGGAGATCAAAGAGCGCACCGAGCTCGTGCTCGAAGGCCGCTTCGCGACGATCACGCGCGCCGCCGACGCGTTCAGCGCGGCGCCCTAGCTCTTCGAGTTGCGATCACCCGCGGCGTCGGCTTCTTTGCGGCACGCGTACTCGCCGTTCTTCGTGATGCCGTAGTAATGTGTGCCCTTCTCGTGATAGATCTTGCTCCGCGTGTTGAGCCACACGACCTCGTCGGTCGCGCAATGCGCTTTGGCTGAAGCCTCATCGCTGAAGCCGGGCGGGTTGCCCGCGCCGGACGAGGATCCGTTGCCGGCGCCTGCGGCAGGCCCGCCGGTGGCGGCGGCGCCCATCGGCGCCGCGGCGGACGGCGTCTGAACCGTGGTGGTGGACGTGCTCGACTGCGTGTCCTTGTGACCGCAGCTTGCGGCGAGAACGAGGAGCGCAACGGCGCAGAGGCGTCGGATCATCGTAAGACCTCCCTTTGCGCTCCGTGTATCGCCGGGCTAGGCGATCGCTCCTGTAAACGTGGCGGCGCTCAGGCGTCCGCGAGCGACCAGACCACCCAGAACATCGCGCTGAGCGCGGCAGCGGCCGACACGGCGAAGAGCGGCCACCGAACGCGCAACGGCGGACCGGCGCCGGCGCGAGGATGTACGCGCCGAAGTACCATGCCTGCCGCACGGGCAGCGGCGACGTGTTCGACACGCCGAACGCGGAGAAGCACGCGTCGACGAGCGCCGCCGGCCCCCCGATCCCCGTCGCCCAACGCAAGGCGCCGGCAGCGCGGCGCGAGAGCGTGAATCCATGCGAGCAGCCCCAAAGAAGATAGCTTATTGGCAATTTCTTTGTACTGCAAAGTTGACCGTTCGTCAACCGCACATTGAATTTTCAGTCACGCGTCTTGAAGTAGCCGAATCGCCTCCGCGCGGTCCGTGCAGAACAGTGCGCCGGAGAGTGAGCCCGCGCCGGTGATCCAGCCGGGGTTCACCTGGGGGACGACGACCACGAACGGGGTGCCGTGCCGCATCCGGCGCCGCAGAAACAGGACGAGGTCCATCGCGATCATGCCGTCGATCGAGTTCACGGCCGAAAGGTCGACGATGAGCGGCACGTTCGAGCGGCGTGCGTGTTCGATCTGCTCGGACACCGCGCCGAACCGTTCGGCGGTCAGGTCACCATCCAGCGTCAGCACCGCGGGAGCGGCAGAGCCCGGATCGTCGTCCATGTCGGATTACTACGTCGTCGCGGCACGGCTCCCCGCCGTCAGTGGATGAAGAACAGTCCGGCGATGCCGACGACGTAGATCGCGAGCACGAGCAGCGAGTCGATCCCAGCGCCGAGCAGCATCTTCTTGGAGCGCAGGATCACGCCGACGACGTAGACCGCCGTGAGCAGCGCACCGAGCGCGGTGAGGTACAGATCCGGCCCTTGCGCGTCGGGCAGCAACGGCTGGTTGCTCAACAGCGTGCCGAACAGAAACAGCACCGGCAAGAACGCGTTGCCCGCGATGATGTCGCTCATCGCCAGCTCGTAGCGACCGGCGCGCACCGCGGACAAACCGGTCGTGAGCTCCGGCAGCGCGGTGACTGCGGCAAGGATCGTCGCGCCGAAAATCACGCCTTCCATGTGAAAGCGCGTCGCGACGACGTTGCTGCTGAGCGCGAGCGCGACGCCGCATCCCAGCGTCACGAGCGCCGCGATCCCGAAGAGCGCGAACACGTGCGACAGCGGGCGCCGCTGCGGTGCGACGAACGCCGACGTCTCGGCGATCTCTTCGCGCGCGATGCGCCAGCCTTTGTGGTCTTCGTGGCGCTGGATGAGAAACAGGCTCGCGATCCACGCCAGCAGGATCGCGATCTCCGCGGGCGTCGTGCGCGCGATGACCAAGTCGCGCGGCGACAGCGCGCCCAGGATGCACAGCATCAGGATCGCGATGAGCACGAGGCCTTCGAGCGCGATCGTCAGCGAGGGCACCAGCGACGACAGCGGCACCTTGGAGCGCAGCCCCGGCCCGTCCAGCAGCACGAGGACGACGGTCTGGATCGCGATCCCGCCGAGGATGTTGCCGACCGCCAGCGAGAGGTTGTGGCTGTACACGCCGCCGACGATGATGGCGACCTCGGGCAGGTTCGTCGCGACCGCGAGGAACACGGCGCCGCCCATCCCCTCGCCCCAGCCGAAGTGCGCGTCGATCGCGTCCGTGGTCGCCGCGAGGATGCCGCCCGCCCACCAGATGAGCACGCCGGCGGCGATGAAGATCGCGATGATCACGGGCGTCGCAAGCGTGCTCACGTGAGGCTGTTTCCCCGCCTGCCGCGTTCAACCCAAGGAAGCGAGGACTCGGCGCGGCGCTTGCCGCCGCCACGGTGTGCGAAATCGGGGAAAGGTCGAACATGGATCTTCAAAATCTCGTGCAGCAATTTACCGGCGGCGCTAATGCCGCGCCGCTCGAACAGGCAGCGGACCAGCATCTCGACTCCATGGCGCCCGACGACATTGCGCAGCATGTGCAGACCGCAGCCGCAAATGCAAACGCAAGCGGTCAGCCCGGAGTGGCACAAGAGCTCGAATCGATGCTCGAGCACGGCCAAGCTGACCCCGCGGCGCTCAAAGACGCCGCCGTCGCATATATCAAGGGCAATCCGCAAGTGCTGACACATTTCGCGCCGTCGTTCGCGCAAGGGATTCTGAACCGCGTCATCTAGCGCCCTGACGCTTATCGACTCGACGGAATGGAGACTTCTTTGGCTGCAGTTACCACATGGGCAACGGCATGATCGGCGTGATCGTCGTCGGTCCGTAGACTCAGCTCGCAGCAGCCCGCTTCACGGCCCGCGCACGGTGAAGCCGGCGCGCGCCGTGCGGCGGGGCGAGTCGGCCACGGTGAATGTCACCGTGTCCGCGTGCTCGCCGTCGCGGGCGCGAAGGTTCCAGTGTCCGCGGGTGAGCGGCAGGGTCCACCGCGCGTCGTGCGCCGCGACGCTCGCGCCGTTGAGCTCCCACGTCGGGTTCGACGCGCCGCGCGCAAGCACCGCGATACGCGCGCCCGGCGCCGCGATGAACACATCGCCGTCGTGCGGCGCCACGATGCGCAGCGAGTCGCCGCGGTGCGGGGGTTGTACCGCCAGCCACGCATCGTAGGTCCGGTCGAGCGGGCGCGGCGGCGCATTCCATGCGACGAGATCGCGCGCATCGAGCCATTCACCGACGATGCTGTCGCATGCGCGGGTCGGTCGCACGCCCGTCGTCGCGCACATCGGCTTTCGCACGTAGCCGCGCGGCGCCACGAACGCCGCCGGCGGCACGCGCTCGGCGAGATGCCGAATGATGCGGTTCCACAACGGCGCGGCGCCGGTGACGCCGCTGACGCGCTGCATCGGCGCACCGTCGAAGTTGCCGACCCACGCCGCGACGGTGTAGTCGCGCGTGAACCCGACGGTCCAGGTATCGCGAAAATCCGACGACGTTCCCGTCTTCACGGCGCTCGCGAACGGCGTGCGCAGTAGCGACGCGACGCCGAAAGCGCGTGCTCGAGCGTGCGCATCGGCAAGCACGTCGGTGACCAGCGCCCATTCCGTTGCAGCTCCGATGCGCGCGCCGTAGCGCGCCGCGTTCGAAGTGTCGTCCCCGGCGTCGTTCGCGTCCGCGAGCGCGTGCACGCGCACCGGCTCCCCGACGTTCGCGATCGCCGCGTACGCGCCCGCGAGCTCTTCGAGCGTCACCTCGCCGTCGCCGAGCGCGAGCCCGAGCCCGTAGTGATCGGGATCCTTCGTCAAGTGCCGAAACCCCAGCGCACGCAGCCGGGCGAGAAACGGCGCCACGCCGACGCCGCTCAGCACGCGCACCGCGGGCACGTTGAGCGAATCGGCTAGCGCGATGCGCGCGCGCACCGGCCCCGCGAAGCGATCGCTGTAATCGCCGGGGCTGTACGCGCGCGAAAATGGCAATCCGTACGTCGTCGGCACGTCGGCGAGGATCGTCGTGGGGCGAACCGTGCGTTGCTCGAATGCCAACTCGTACAGGAACGGCTTCAGCGTCGAGCCGGGCTGGCGCAGCGCGACCACGCCGTCGTTCTTTCCCGCACCGGCGCGCGCGAAATAATCCGCCGAGCCGACGTAGGCAAGAATCGAACCGTCGCGGTTGTCGAGCACGATCGCCGCGCCGTCGCGTGCGCGCCGTTCGCTCAAACCGCCCACGACCTGCTGTGTCGCGTTCTCGGCGAACGCTTGCAGCGCACTGTCGATCGTCGTGCGAACGCGCGTGGCATCCGGTGACACGCCGCCCGCGAGCCGGAACAGCAGGTGCGGCGCCGCGGCGATCCCGTCACCGCGCGGAAGCACGTCGATGCGCTCCGCCGCCGCCCGCGCCGCCTCGTCCGCGGATACGCTTCCGGTGAAGACCATCCGCGCGAGCACCGCGCGCCGCCGCGCTTCGAGCGCATCGCGATGCGCGTACGGATCGAGCCGCACGGGATCGTTCGGCAACGCAGCGAGGAAGGCGGCGTGCGCGAGGTCGAGCTCGTTCGCGGGCGTGCCGAAGTATGTGCGTGCGCCGGCCTCGACGCCGGTGAGATCGCCACCCATCGGCAACCGATTCACGTAGGACGCCAGGATCGCGCCCTTCGACGTGCCCGCCTCGATGCGCCGCGCCAGAACCATCTCGTCGATCTTGCCGACGAAGGAGCGTGGGAGATCGAAGCGCAGCCGGGCGAGCTGCATCGTGATCGTCGAACCGCCCGAGACGACGTGTCCGGTGCGCGCGAGTTGCCACGCCGCTCGCGTCAGCGCGACGAGATCGACGCCGTCGTGCTGCGCGAAGCGCGCGTCCTCTACGGCAAGGATCGCCGCCAAAAACCGCGGCGACACGCGCCGCAGCGGCACGCGCACGGCGTGCTCGGTATCGCGCGCGAGCACCGTGCCGAGCGCGACGCCGTTGCGGTCTTCGAACGTCAGCGCGTTCGCGCCGCCGGCGAAGGCGCTCGGACCGATCGGCCGCCCCGCGAACGCGACCGCCGCAAGGACGACGGCGATCAACGCCGTCTCGAACCGCAACAAGGGAGCACCTCCGCTCGAACGAACATCGAGGCGACGTGAGCAGACATGCGCGCCGCGCAGTCGTCTTCGCCGCGCTGGCCGCGAGCCTTTTCGCGACCGGCTGCACTCAGCACGCCCCGGCGGCGCACGAACCGCTGCCGGCCGTCTCGCCGCTGCCGTCGCCTGCGCCGCACGCGCCGATCGCGTCGCTTTCGCCGCAAGGCGACGTCAACACGCTGGCGCAGGTCCGCATCCGCTTCACCGACGATTTGATCCCGCTCCAGCGGCTGGAATCACCCGACGAGACCGCGATCCTGGCGCACTTCTCGGTCGAACCCGCGCTGCCCGGACGTTTCCGGTTCCTGACGCCCAAGATGATCGGCTTCGAGGCCGATCGCGCGTGGCCGGCCGCGACGCGCGTGCGCGTCACGATCGCCAAGGGCCTCCAGGACCTGCACGGCCATGCGCTCGCGGACGACGTGGCGTGGACGTTCCAGACGCCGGGGATCTCGCTCGACGGGCTGCCCGGTAAGTACGACACGAACCCGACGGTGCTGCGCCCGACCATCGAGTTCACGTCGAACGTGCCGCTCGACCGCGCCTCGCTCGAAGCGCACGCCCGCATAAAGCGGCACGGCGACTCCGGCGACGGGATCGCGCTGACCGTACCGCCCGATACCGGCAGCCCCAGCCCGTCGCCGACGAGCACGGCCGCGCCGGACGAGGCATTCGATCCGTCGGTGCGCGATCACCGCTACGCGATGGTCCCGGCGACCGAGCTCGCGAAGGGCTCGCAGTACGACATCGTCATCGGGCCTGGCGTGGTGCCGAGCGACGGCAACCTCCCCAGCGGTCAGGAGTTCACCGGCAACATCCGCACGCACGACGACTTGCGCTTCGTCGGCCCCGGTCACAGCCCGTCGGGCCGGTTCCAGGGCGGCGACCCACAACTGGCGTTCACGACGCCGATCGACCCGAAGTCCCTCGGCGCGCTGGCGCTCAGCCCCGCGCCGCCCAAGGGCACTACACCGTTCGCCGCGTCGGATTCGTCGGTGAGCGTCAACGCGTCGTTGCTATCGCCGAACACGTCGTACTCGGTCGCGATCGGGCCGTCGTTGCAGGACACGTTCGGACAAAAGCTCGGCAGCGAGCAGCACGCGACGTTCCGCACCGCGGACCTGTCGCCCGACGTGTGGGCGCCGAACGGGACGAACCTTTTCCCCGCGTCGCGCGATGTGCGCCTGAACGTCATCGCGGTGAACGCGCCCGCCGACGTGCGCGCGGCGTTCCGCGCGCTGCGTCCCTCCGACGTGGTGCAGTATCCCGACCCCGACGCGTACGGCAAAGGCGACGTGCTGGGCGATGCGGCGCAATGGCCGCGCTTCGATGCATTCGGCGCGCAGAACGTCGAGCGCACGATCGAGATCCCGCTGCGCGCTAAGCTCGGTGCTCCGGCCGGCGCGCTCGGCTACGGCGTGCGCGCGAAGCTGCCGCAGAGCCAAGAACCGTTCGTCGCGAGCGGCGTCGTGCTGCTGACCGATCTCGGCGTGTTCGCGCAGTGGTTCCCCGACGGCGGCACCGTGCGCGTGCACCACATCGCCGACGGCACGTCGGTGGCCGGCGCGCACGTCGACGTCTACCCGTCGCAGGCCGACGTTGAGAAGAAGACTGCAGCGTCGGTGTGCGCAAGCGCGACGACCGACGCAACGGGCGTCGCGCGCTTCGGGGGCGCCGGCTTCACGCGCTGCGCCGCGACCGACAAAGGCGAGAACACCGCGCCGTCATACGTCACGGTCGTGCGGCTGGGCGCCGACTGGACGTACGTGCGCACCAACGACTCCAGCGGCGCGTACACGGGCGATTTCTACAACGGCTGGTCGTCGGCGACGCCGATGATGCGCGGCACGATCTTCTCGGACCGCGATCTCTACCAGCCCGGCGAGACCGCGCACGTCACCGCCGCCGGATGGTTCTTGGTGAACGGCGTGCTGCGGCGCGGCAAGGCGCCGTCGTACACGATCACGCTCGAGCAGCCCAACGGCGACAAACACGATCTCGGCCGCCGCGCGCTCGACGAGTTCGGCGCGTTCACGCTGCCCGTCGTGCTCGCGAAGGACGCACCACTCGGAATCTACACCGTGCGCGCGTCGGCGGGCAACGGCGAGCAGATCACGGGCACGTTCCGCGTCGCGGAGTTCAAGCCGCCCAACTTCAAGGTCGATCTCGCGCTCGACCACAACGTCGCGCAGCGCGGCGCGGCGATCACCGGCATGGCGACGAACGCGTATTTGTTCGGCGCGCCGCTCGCGGGCGCGTCGACGAAGTTCACCGTCACGCGCAGTCCGTCGGCGTTCACGCCCAAAGGGCGCGAAGCGTATTCGTTCGGGCGGCAGTGGTTCTGGCCGGAGCAGCAGCCCGACGCGTCGACCGACGTGCTCGAGGCGACGGTCACCGACGACGCGAACGGCAAGGCCGTCGTCAGCGTGCCGGTGGCGAACGATCTGCCGTACGCGATGTCGTACCAGGTCGACGCGGAGACGACCGACGCGTCGAACATCTCCGTTGCCGACAGCAAGCCGTTCACGGCGCTACCGTCCGACACGCTGATCGGCGTGAAGACCGATGACGTCGGCACCGCCGGAACGCCGCTTGCGGTGACGGTCATCGCGACCGATCCGGCCGGCGCGGCGCGCTCGGGGACGAACGTGCACGTCGAGCTGCAGCGCGCGACGTACTCGAGCGCGACGCAAATCGTCGAGGGCGCGGAAGAGCCGGTGCAGTCCGTGTCCTACGGCACGGTCGCGAACGCCGACGTGACGAGCGCTGCAAGGCCCGCGACCGTGAAGCTCACCCCGGACAAACCGGGCACGTACCGCGTGCGCGCGAACGTCGCGGGTGCGAGCGACGCGGCGAGCGAGACCGATGTGGAGATCTTCGTCGGCGGCACGGGCGAGACGGCGTGGTACACGCGCGATCCCGACGTGCTGCCGGTCAAGCTCGACAAGACGTCGTACAAGCCGGGCGACACCGCGACGGCGCTGGTGCAGTCGCCGTTCCCCAACGCCGAGCTGCACGTCGCCGTGGTGCGGCACGGCGTGCTGTGGGAGACCACGCAGCAAACGCACAGCGCCGCGCCGACCGTGCGCTTCACGGTGACGCCGCAGATGCTGCCGAATGCGGCGGTCGAAGCGTTCGTGGTGCGCCGCGGCCCGCCGCCGGCCAAGAAGGACGCCAACGGCGCGAACCCGCTCGCGCGCGCCGGCTTCGCGGCGTTCAACGTCGCGCTCGACGAAAAATACCTCACCGCGAAGCTGTCCGCGAAAACGGCAGTCGCCGCACCGGGCGCGCAGCAGACCGTTACCGTGCACCTCGCCGACCGAAAGCATCAGCCGGTGCGCGGCGAGCTGACGCTGATGGTCGTGAACGATGCGGTGCTGCAGCTCACCGGCTATCGCCCGCCCGATCTCGTCAAGGAAGTGTACGCGCAGCAGCCGATCTCGACGCGCTATTCCGACAACCGCACCGCGATCGTCCTGAACACGATCGCGCACCCGCTCGAAAAGGGCTGGGGCTTCGGCGGCGGGCTGTCCGGCGAGAACGCCGACCCGCGCGTGCGCCGCAAGTTCGAAGCGCTCGCGTACTTCGCGGGCGCGCTGCGCACCGACGCGAACGGTGACGCGTCGGCGACGTTCACGCTACCCGACGATCTCACGACGTGGCGCGTGATGGTGGTGGGGACGAGCGCCGACGGCCGCTTCGGCAACGGCGATACCACGTTCCGCACGACGAAGCCGCTCGTCGCGAACCCGGTGGTGCCGCAGTTCGCGCGCCCCGGCGACCGCTTCGACGCCGGCATCGCGGTGACCAACGGCACGGGCGCTGCGGGGAATCTGCACGTCGACGGGTCGCTGACCGGACCGCTCGCGTTCTTGGTGAACGACAAGCCGGTACAGACGACGGCGCTCGACGCGCCGCTCGACCGCATCACGAAAGCCTATCGGTTCCCGATGACCGCGAGCGGCACCGGCACCGCAACGGCGACGTTCAAGGTGCACGGCGCGGACACGAGCGATGCGTTCGCGATCCCGGTCCCCGTGCGCGATCTCGACGTCGCCGAGAGCGTTGTGCAAACGGGCACGACGGACGCAAGCGCATCGGTCGGCGTGAACGTCACGGCGGACACGCCGCGCGACGCCGGCGGCCTCGACCTGGCGCTGGCGTCGTCGCTGATCCCTGAAGTGACGGTAGCCGCTCGCGATGCGCTTCGTGGCGACGAACGGCTCGCGATCTCAGCCGCGGGGCGGCTCGCGATCGCGAGCGACCTGGTGATTCTGGCGAAGCGCAACGGAACCGACGAAAAGCTCGCCCGCGACCGCGCGGCAATCGAGCTCGCGACGCTGCGCGATCTGCAACGCGCCGACGGCGGGTTCGCGCCGTACTGGCGAGACGAGCACTCCGATGCGTGGGATTCGCTGTCCGCGCTCGCGGCTCTCGGTCGCGCACGCGAAGCGGGTATCGCCGTGGCCGGCCCACTGTTCGACGGCGCCCACGCCTACGGCGCGAAAACCCTGGCAGATCCGACGGCCCACGAGAAGTGGTGTACCAGCGACTACTGCAAGGCCGTGCTGCGGCTGCACGCACTCGACGCACTCGACGCAGCGGGCGACAAGCGCACGACGTTTTTGAGCGACATCGACGCGCAACGTGCCAGCCTGGCGTTCGCCGACCAGGCGCGGCTTGCGCGCCTGCTGACGCTCGCGCCGGGCTACGGCACGCGCGCAACCTCGCTGTCAAAGACGATCGAGGACCATCTCTACACGACGGGCCGCGGCGCGGCGGTGAACCTGCCCGGCCGCTATCGCTGGTTCGACGAACCGGTCGTCGCGCAAGCCGAAGCGCTGAGGCTGGAGCTCGCGCGCAAAGCCGACGGCGAATCTATCGACCGCCTCACTCGCTCGCTCCTGGAAATGCGCCGCAACGGTTCATTCGGCTGCGCCTGCCAGAATGCCGCAGCACTCGGCGCGCTGGTGGACTTGGCATCGCGCGAAAAGCCGGCGAACTTCACCGCCAGCGCGACGATCGCAGGCAAGACGGTTGCGCACGAACAGTTCAGCGGCGCGCACGCCCCGCAGCGCAGCACGATGATCCCGATGCGCGCGCTCCCCGGCGGCAACAACCAGCTCACGGTCGCGAAGGACGGCAGCGGCACGCTGCACTACGCGGTAACGTACAGCTACCGCTTACCGGGCGCAACGCCGGGCCGACTGAACGGCCTGCGCATCACGCGCATCGTACGCGAAGCGAACACGACGCCGGTCCTCGCGACGATGGGGCTCCTCGCACCATCGGCATCGCTGACACTCGCGCCGGCCGGCGTATTCGACATCGAGCTGCAGATCGTCAGCGACCACCCGGTGGAGCGCGTCCTGGTCACGGACGCCCTCCCGGCAGGATTCGAAGCGGTCGACACAACGTTCGCAACGACGTCGAAGGCCCTGAAACTCCCCGAAGCATCATGGGCGATCGGCGACCAGCGCATCCACAGCGACCGCATCGAAGCCTACGCGGATCGCCTAGACGCCGGCATCTACCGCCTACACTACCTCGCTCGAACAGTAACCCCAGGCACGTTCGCCTGGCCGGGCGCAAACGCACACCTCGTCGACCGCCCCGACGAATTCGGCCGAAGCGCCTCATCAATCGTCGTCATAAAATAGCGCAAGCGCATTACTGACGACCCGCGCCCAGTGTCACCCTGAGCTTGTCGAAGGGTGCGCCGTAATCCACATCACGCACGCTTTTTCGCGCGTGGCTTGTTCAGGCCCGCAGCGGCACGGATGAGCGCCATGAACGCAGCCTCATCTATTTTATCGGCCTCATGGATATCGATCGCGCGCCGAACGTTGCCTTCGAGACTGGAGTTGAAGAGTTTCTTAGGATCCTTGACCGAAGCGCCTTTGGCGAACGTCAGCTTCACAACGCTCTTGTACGTCTCGCCGGTACAGATTATTCCATCATGAGACCAAACCGGAACGCCTCGCCACTTCCACTCCTCGACCACCTCAGGGTCAGCCTGTTTGATGAGAGCGCGGACACGGGCGAGCGTCGCGCCCCTCCAATCGTTTAATTCCTTGATCCGCGCATCGATCAGCCGAGAAGGCGATTCGCTCGTGGTCGTAGCGCTCTCTTTTTTCATATTGTGTGCACCTCATACGGTTGCATTTCATCTCGCGAAGATACGTTGATGCGAACGCATGTTCGTGCTATAATTCAGTAGCGAATCTTCGCGTTTAATCACCAAGCGGCCCGGCCGGTGTTAGTCACACCGACCGAGCCCGTCACCCGATGGATTCAGCATCGAATGACCATTTGCGAGTTCGGCGTATCAACGCCGACCCCTAGGCGCGCCGCGTAATGGCGCCGCCCACCGAGTTTCACGCCTCGATCGCAGACGTGACAAACGAACAGCACCAGAACATGGAAGGCTTGGTGCAGCCCGACGACTTCAACGCCGAGGTAGTCGTCGGCTTCCTACGCGCCAACGGAATCGATGCGCGCGTTGACGAGACGACCGCCGGCTTTCATTATTCGGCGGCTGATCCCGCACGAGCGTCCGACGTGCTTTTTGCATGTGTGTGTCTGCGCGCATCGATAAGCTACGCAATCGAGGCCACCTACTGGTGCGTCAATGCGAAGCGATGATGTCGAAACGTTCGCCATCATCCCACCCAAAGCGCTGTAGCGGCCGCCGCAGACTCGCGCCGGTACAGATCCTCGTAGCCCGTGATCTCCCATCCTTCGAAATGTTCGCGCAGTGCCTTAAATCGACGACGAATCCGCTCCTCATCGCCGCGGTTGGCGATGAGGTTACGCTGTGCTTCTTCTAGAATGGCGGCAGTCCAGCGTACGGCACAGAGGTCGCGCTGAGCGAGACGAATCGAACAGTCCAGTAAAGGAATAGCGTAAACGACGTTCGCGTCGAGTACGACCGTGAACCGAGGAATTAGTCGTAATACCCCGCGTCCGCGGACTCAGCTGTGAGATCGTCCAGAAACGCGCCACGAGCTTCGTCCCGGCGACGCTTGTAGTCGAGTATGTCACTGAGCTTGAGCCGTCTATGACGACCTGTGCGATCGCAAGGGATCTCGCCCTTGTCAATCAGTCGCGTCAGGTATTGCCGTGACACCCCGAGGAGATCGCCTGCCTCCGTCGTCGACAGACGACGCTGCAGAGGCGAAATGACGACTGCCGCGCCGTGGCGCAGGATACGCGCCGCATCTCTGAGGGCTCGATACATAGACTCCGGCAATGCGATGGGCGCCGTGTCTGGGCCCGAGAGGCAGAAGACCGTACTCGCGGGGACGCGTGATAGCGCTGCGTCGAGCGCGTCGAGGGCGGCGTTATCGGCGGCGACAGGTTGGATGACGTCCTGGCCCAGACTCTTCGTTGGCATGGGTTTCTCTCGACGGGGCGGCGGTGTTGGTAGCAACAGTACCATATAAACGACCCAAGCGCAACTGAGACGTCCTATCCGCAACAGCCAGGCCGCCGCGTACGGGCGCGCAGCGGAGCGGGATGAGGCAGCCGGCTCGCCGAGAGCGTCGGTTGCCTCCTACCATCCCGGCCATTCGTCCTTCGAGAATCCGATGGCCCATGGTAGTCGGCCTTCATTGGGACTCGAGCGATTAAAGTTTAGGCTCCTAAACTATAACGGCCAAGCTGTCCGTTAAAGTCAAACTCTCTCGGTACCCAGCCGACGCCCGACGCCTCGACATGCTCGACCGAAGATATGCCACGAATGCGCACTCGTCCATCGGCTATCGGTCCACGCGCTGCAATATCTGGGGACGCAGCTTTGCTCGTAGCGCGTCATGTCGTGCACCGAGGACCACGCGCCGCCCGCGGGACGGTACGGCGCGATTGCGTCGTCGATCGCGAGGTTGTCCGGTGCCGTCTTCCCGTCGATGTCGAAGCCGTACGGATCGGCGTGATCGCCGGCGCGCGCCTTCGTGGTGTCGAACGTCGTGCTCCGCATGCCGAGCGGATCGAACACCATCGTCTGCATCGCGCGGTCGTATGCGGCGCCCATCTCCATCTGCGGGTACGCGACGTGTCCGCCGATGTAGCCTGCGGCGGTCGCCATGAGATTGTTGTACTGGAACACCTCGCCGAATTTGCTCGTGGGTGCGGTTGCGGCAAGGAAGTCGAACGTCTTCGTGACCGGCGTCTGCGGGGTGGTCGTGAAAATCCACTCGAGGTCCTTGCGCGGCAGACCGGTGCACGCGCACACGAGGTGCTTCACGAGCACGCTCTTGGTGGTCGCTGCATCGCCCAACCGGAACGTCGGAAACACGTCGACCACCGGTTCGTCCCAACGGAGCTTCCCCTGATCGACGAGCTCCGAGAGAAGCAGCGTCGACATTCCTTTCGTATTCGAGGCGACCATGAACAGCGTGTTCGCGTCGACTGGCTGCGACGTCGAGACGTTGCGCACGCCGAAGCCGCCTTCGAACACCACCTTGCCGTGATCGATGAGCGCGATTGCGGTGCCCGGCACGTGGAGCTGGTCCATCGACGTCGTGATGAACGACTTCAGCGCTGCGATACGCTCCGCGGTCAAGCGGTGCGCCGCGCGCCCGGCGAATGTTTCGCGCACGAATCCGCCGGGTCGCACGCTTTCGGCGATCAGGCCGACCTGCGCGCCGCGCTTCTCGAACGTCGCTGCGTTGCCTTCGAGCAGGAGCACCGTCCACGTCGTGCCCTTACGGAGCGCGTTGCCTTGCACGACCGCGTGTTCGGCCGGTGACGTTTCGTAGCTGACGACCGCGATCGCATCCCACCCCTCGCGCGCGGGCAGGTCGACCGCTCGCGAGACCGTTCGCTTGAACGATGGTTGGTACGCGAGCCAGGCGCGGGCGGTGGCGTCGCGCCCTGTTTCAGCGCCGGTGACGTCGACCACGGCGACGTGAACGTCCCCTTCCGGTGCCGTCAGCACCGTCATCTGCCCGCCGCCCGCGACCGTCCACGATTTCGGCGCGGTGAACAGCGCGCCGGACGCCGTCTTCAACGGCGTATCGGCCGCAAGAACGGTCGCGGGCGGGTCCGCGGCACGCACCGGCAGCGCGCCTGCAAGAACTATTGCGACGGCTGCAAAGGCCGCCGCACGCCGAACGAACGGGCGAACGATCATCATCACCGTCTCCTCGAGGCCGCGTTATTTCGGCCGGCGCCAGTTGTTTCAGCGTGCGACGAGCGCGTGCGCGCGGCCGTGCTTTAGGTCTGGTCGCCGCGTGAGCCCCAGCGGCTCGTCTTCCCGCGCCAGTCATTCGTCGTGACGGCATCGACGAACAGATCCGCGACGTGATCGTCCATGATGTCCGACGGCGACAGGCCGTTCGGCATGTTCTTGCGCCATTGATCCTTCTGGTGCAGGACGGAATCGCGCACGATCGCGGGCACGCAGAGGTTTGATGCGCCGAAACCGAACTCCGCCCCAACCTGGGCGCGCTGCGCATCGGTGATCCAGAGGAGAACGTGCTCCCCCGGAACCGGAACGCGCGCGAAGCTGGTAATCACGGCGAGCACGGCGTCGCCCGCGCGGACCATCACGACGGTATCTCCGGCCATTACTTCGAAGCCGCCGCAACCGACGCATCGGCTTGACCGCTCGCAGCGAGCGCCTTGGCAACGAACCCCGATGCTTTCATCTCTTCGACGAACGTGCGGACGTAGGTTGCGCCGGCGTCGTGCGCCTTGGGGATTCCGACAGCCTGTTCGATGACCATGAACCGGCGCGGCAACACACGCAGCCCCGGATGGCTGCCGGCGAAGGCGATGATCGGCTGTTTCACGCCGGCGGCCGCTTCCAAACCGTCGCGCAGAAAGGTATCCATCGCGTCCGTGGACGTCGTGACCCTGACGAGCTGCGCGTGCTTCAGCGCCCGCGTCAAATGGAGATCGTACGCGCTCCCGCGGCCGACGGCCACGCGCACGCCGGCGCGGTCGACGTCGTCGTTCGCGCGGAGCGGCGACCCGTCCGGCACGACATACGTGCCTTCGATCAGGACGTACGGCGCGGTGAACGTGATCTCGTTCGCACGAACCGGATCGATCGCGAGAAAGGCGACGTCCCACCCATCCGCCTTGAGCGCGTCGAACACTTTTCCGGCTGCATCGAACGTGACGAAGTCGACCGGCACGCCCAGGCGTCGGCCGAGTTCGCGCGCGAGGTCCGCCGACACGCCGCGCGGCGCGCCGGTCTGGGGGTCTTTCTGCGCCAGGACCGGATTGCCGAAGTTGATCGCCGCGCGCAAATGCCCGCTGGGCGCTATGGTTTTGGCGATGCCCATCGTCCCCTCATCCGCGCTCGCGACGCGAGCGTGCACCAAAAGCGAGAATTCCGCAGAAGCCCCTGATCCACGTCATACGCGTGTGTCACCGCCCACGGCTATCGCTTCCTTCATCGGGCGCCAACTATTTTAACCGGGCCCGCAGCCGGCGGCGCAACCGGGCATCACGACGCGACGCAGTGACACCGCGCACGTTGATGCGTGAACGCCGGAATTCCGTAACCGAAGTCTCATCCGCGCCTCAGCCGTGTCCAATGTAGCACCTCCGCCGCGGACGTATGCTCGGCGTGTGAATCCGGCGCCATCGTGCCGGGTCGAACGACGCACTCTTCGACATGAGGTCAATTTCTGATGCGTACACCGATTCTCGCGGCAATTGTCGCCGCGGCGCTCCTCGCAGGATGCGGCGGCGGAGGCGGCACGTCACCGTCGCCGGCCGGCATCATCCCGCCCTCCGGCGGATCATCGCTCAGCACGCAAGACGTGGCGCAGTCCTCCACCGACGCCGCGATGGAGCCGATGGACACCGGCGAAGCCGACGCGGCCGTCGGTAACGGCATCCTCGGCGCGTCGTCCGCCGCGCGCAGCGTGCAGAGCCTGCCGCACGCGTGCAAGAACCGCACGACGCGCACCAAGACCGTGAACGCCGACGGCTCCGTGACCGTCGAGACCATCCACTTCTACGACGACGCGTGCACGCAGCCCGAACGCGACGCCGTCGCGATCTTCGCCTCGAGCGGCGGCACGGCGACCGTCTCGCGCACGATCACCACGTACAACCTCGCGCACGTGCAGCTCGGCGTGCGCAAGAGCCAGTACGCGCTCACCGGCGCCAGCAACAATGGCTCGTGGGTCGTGACGTCGGCCTTCTATCCCGGCAGCTCGGCGACGCCGATCTCGCAATACGGTCACGCGGCTTCGCTCAGCGCTAGCGCGTACACCGCGAACACCGGCCGGATCGCGAACGATCCGAAGCCGTCGATCAACGCGTCGTACGGTCATCAGAGCACCGTGAACGCGACGATCGCCAACGACGCCTCGGGCAACACCACGTTCACCGGCACGCGCAACGGCGCGGCCTTCAAGGGCGCGCTCGGCGCGCTGACGCTCTCGAGCGCGCCGCCGTTCACCGTCTCGGGCGGCACGCAGCTAGGCACGTCCGCGCTGACCGGCAGCGTCACGTTCGACAGCGACGGCGACCTGGCGTCCATCTCCGTCACCGGCACGCTCGTGAGCGGGAACAAGCTCGTGATCACGAGCTCGACGGCGGCGAGCGGCGCGGTCACCGTCAACGGCACGATCACGACGCCGGCCGGCGCGCCGGTCGCCACGTTCGTAGCGGACGCGAGCGGCAACGGCGTCCTCACCCTAGCGATCGGAACGCAAGTCCCGATCGTGGACTGGCACGTCATCTGGTAAGGTTGACGACAGCGTAACGGCGACCGAGCGGACGGCTGCGAACACAGCCGTCCGCTGCGGCGTTCGGTGGGTATCATCATTCTCTCCTCAATCGCATTTATCTCGGAGGACCAATGCTCACCAGACGACTCAGCCTGATCGCCGTCGCGGCGGCCTTCGCCGTGTCGAGCTCGTTCGCGATGCTGCAAAGCGCGCGCCCGGCCCTCGCCGACGCCGACGATCACCACCCGAAGGTTCACCGTTATCACGCCGGCGATCACGATCGCGACGACCGCCGCGCCCACCCCGGCTACCACTGGGCAAACGGCCAGTGGGTTCCGAACAACGTGGCCAACAACGGCGGCCACTGGGTCAACGGCCAGTGGGTTCCCAACAATTCAAATTGGAACAATCCCGGCAAGCACAAAGGCAAGAAGCATAAGAAGCACGATCGGGACCACGACGGCGACCGCCATTAGACCGGCGGCGATTCCCCGCTGAACCAAAGAGCTCCGCAGCCGAACGCGCTGCGGAGCTCTCGTCTTTTCGGCCTGCGCCGTACGGCGCGCCGATCAGCCGGCCGTGGTGCGGCTCGGCTCGATCGGCTTCAGGTGCAACTCGCGCGGGCGCAGTTCGTGGCGCGCATCGATCGTGCGGACCGAGCGCGTGTACGTCGAGATGACGATGGACTGCGTGAACGCCGAACCGCGGCGATAGCGCACGCCCGTCAAGAACTCGCCGTCCGTGACGCCGGTCGCCGCGAACAGGGCGTCGTCGCTGGCGCACAGGTCGTCCAGCGTCAGCGTCTTGGCGATCTCGTGGCCTTCCTCGTGCGCGATCTCTTCATCGGCCTCGTTGCGCGGCCACAAACGCCCTTGCATCTCGCCGCCCAGCGCGCGCGCCGCGCACGCCGCGATCACGCCTTCGGGCGAGCCGCCGATGCCCGCGAGCACGTCGACGTTCGCGCGCTCCTCCAGCACGGCGTACACCGAATTGGCGACGTCGCCGTCGCCGAACACGCGCACGCGCGCGCCGGCGGCGCGCACCTGTTTCATCAGCGGCTCGTTGCGCGGGCGGTCGAGCAGCGCGACGGTGAGGTCCGACACCTCGCGCCCTTTGGCGCGCGCCAGCAAACGCAGGTTCTCTTCGAGCGGAAGGTCGATCGACACGATGCCGCGCCCGGCCGGGCCGGTGACGAGCTTGTCCATGTACGGCACGCGCGTGCGAAACAGCGTCCCGCGCGGCGCGGCGGCGATCACGGAGATCGCGCCGGGGCCGCCGCGCGAGGCCAGCGTCGTGCCGTCGATGGGGTCGACCGCTACGTCCAGCGACGGGCCGTTGCCGTTGCCGATCTCCTCGCCGTGGTAGAGCATCGGCGCTTCGTCCTTCTCGCCCTCGCCGATCACGACGATCCCGGCCAGCGCCGCGTCGCGCAGCGCCGTGCGCATCGCCTCGACCGCTGCCCCGTCCACGGCGTTCTTGTCGCCGAGCCCCACGAGGCGGCCGGCGGCGATGGCGGCCGCCTCCGTCGAACGGACGAAGGCATACTCGAGACCGTGGGTGTCCATGAACGGCCTATTTCCAGGTGCCCGCTTGCTGAAAACCTCCTAGACAGGGTTGGACGGGCGGGAACGGCGCTGACCCGAGGCGGCGCGGAGAGGTACGGCGACGCCGCGCGGGCGACATCTGCGT